>JAGGZI010000014.1 GCA_021162085.1 Candidatus Aenigmatarchaeota archaeon | reverse complement strand
CCATAAAACTGGTTTTCATAACGAAGGGAATGAAAAACATTGCACCGGTGCTGGGATTCTTTGAGGTTTTAATATGGCTGTTGGCAATAAGCCAGATAATGCAGAATTTAACCAATTTCGTGAACTACATAGCTTATGCGGGGGGATTTGCTGCTGGAACATATGTGGGATTGTATTTGGAGGAGAAACTTGCAGTTGGAAATTACATAGTCAGGATAATAACAAAAAAGAAGCTAGACGAGCTTGTGAAATATCTAAGGGAGCATGGTTATGGTGCTACTATAGTTGGTGCAACTGGATACAGCGGAAAGTCCAATAACATAATTCTGACAGTTGTCAAGAGAAGGGACATGGATAAAATTGTTTCTTCCATAAAGAGATTCAATCCAAGGGCCTTCTATTCCGTCGAGGAAATAAAATATGTGACAAAAGGAATGTTCCCCAAAGAAGTGAGCTATAAAGACAATTTAAGAAGGATAATAAAAAAGAAAAAATAATTTACCTTGCTCCTTCAGCCTCTCTCTCCAATCTTTCCTTTTCCTGAATTGCATTTGAATCCTTTGAGTTGTTGTATGCTGCAAGGATTTCCTCTGCAAGACACTGCGCCAAGGATCTTTTGCTTTTAAATGACCTTTTGTATGTTCCCTGGACGAAGTACCTTAGGGCCAGGTCAACTCTTCTTTGCGGTGATGTTACAACAGCCTTCCTTGCTATGATCGATCCCATTTGATAAGACGAGACTTCTTCTCTAAGGGCGGCATTTTCCAAAGCCCTCACAAAAACCTCAACTGGATTCTTTTTAGTTTTCTTTTCAATTATTTCAAAGCATTCCTTTACGGTGTCGTAAGCATTGAAACTCTTTCCCACACATTTTCCGGACGTTAGTTTATGCCTCTTGCCCTTATGTCCTGGAACAAATAAATGGTTCATGAGTCTCTCAACTATGTTCATGTTACTCTTGTAGAATTTCTTCTTGGCGTGTCTTCCATGTGAATTCCTTGGTACTATAACAGGTTTAAGATTTATGTAATTTTTTAGTCCTGGATCATTCACTTCAACGTTCGTAGACCACCTATTGTAAAGCTTTATTTCATTCAAGAGATCACCTTGTTGGTTTTTGCTTTCTTCCAGTTCTTAATTCTTCCAGGGAGACTCCATTAACTTTAACAACCTTCCACTTAACTCCCCACATACTTCCCTTTGCTCCGCCCTGTGAAGCACCAATTCCTTCTATTAACACCTCGTCGTGCTCGTCTATATGTTTTATGGCGCCATCCCTCGGGCAAAAGACGGTTATCTGTTTGCCATTTTTAATCAATTGAACCCTAACACATTTTATCAAACCAGAGTGAGGCTGTTTTTGCTCTATGAATCTTTTTTCAAGAACTATTCCCCTTGCTTGGGGCGCTCCTTCAAGAGGATCTTTTTTCTTCTTAAGCTTTAAAATTCTATTCCTGTAGCTAACCTTCTTCCATCTCATCTTCCTTCTTACGTCTTTTAATCTTCTGG
This sequence comes from Candidatus Aenigmatarchaeota archaeon, assembly GCA_021162085.1. Taxonomy (GTDB): domain Archaea; phylum Aenigmatarchaeota; class Aenigmatarchaeia; order PWEA01; family JAGHBM01; genus JAGGZI01. The sequence goes on along the minus strand of JAGGZI010000014.1, from coordinate 42,772 downwards.
CTGAAAACATTCCAGGCATGTTAAAACCTCATGGGCCAATAAATCCACATTTTTCACATTTGTATGGAACTTTTCTCACCCTGCAACTCTTACATCTGACTATTTCAGTCTTCCCACAGGATGGACACTTAAACTTCGTGAAGTTGTCTTCACTTGTCAATATTTTTCCACATGATGTGCATTTTAACATTATTACACCTTGAACTTTATTAAATTCTATACTATATATATTTATAGTTTAGTGCCCCTGTAGTCTAGCTGGATAGGATACAGCCCTGCGGAGAATCTTTACTCGGCATAAAGATTCATCAAACTGGCTTGTAGAAGTGGCCCTTTACTCAGCGCAAAGTAGAAAGGCTGGGACCCGGGTTCAAAGACAAATCCCTTTCTTTCAAAAGAAAGGTTTTTGTATTTCCCAAAGAAACAATTTTGGGCAAACTGAAAGTTTGCCAATTTTAAAAGGAAGGGAAGATATCAGGAATACCGTAAAACTGAAAGGAACCGTAGGTTCCTTGCGGGTTCGTGAAAGTCCCGGCAGGGGCACCATATTATTAAATCAACAATCCAATTGCTATCAGCACGAGTCCTATTACAAATGTGAATAAATAACCTGCTATTATTCTTGGTATTATCGTCTTAATTCTTGGGATTTTCCTCAACTTGTATTCAAATGAGTTCATTGGAGGGAGAATTTCTATCAGAAATACATTAATTGGTTTTATGACGCTTTCCGGAAGAAGCATACCGATGATTATGGCTAGTGTCAGCTGGATTCCGAAGTCAGGAACTCCTGGCATACCTACAATCAGTCCAATGGCCACAAGAATTTCTCCGGGAGTTCCTGAAAACATAGTTATATATTGTTGTTTTATTTAAAAAAGTTCATGAGCTTTTTACCGGAGTTAATAATAGGATTATGGATAATTATTCCTGCCTATGCAGCAAATGGTTTTGCACCGTTGGCACATGGGAAGAGAAGAATGGACTTTGGAAAAAAATTCTCAGATGGCAGAGACATATTTGGGAAAGGAAAGACTTGGGAAGGCTTCGTATTTGCAATATTCGTTGGGGTAGTTGTCGGCTTGATTGAGATGGCTCTTTATCCTTACGTGAGTGTAGCTTTGCTGAAGGAAGGTCTCACGGTGCCTCGACTGTCTTTACTCTCAGTATTTTTAATTTCATTTGGGGCAATGGTTGGGGACCTTGTAGGTTCATTCATAAAGAGGAGGGTAGATATAGAGAGCGGTGAGCCAGCACCGCTTCTTGATCAATTGGACTTCGTGTTCGGTGCGTTCTTCTTTGCTTCTCTTGTAATGAAATTAACGGCTCTGTCCTTCGTTTTGATAACTATAATAACTCCAATAATTCATGTGATAGCTTCCATAATAGGTCATAAGATCGGTGCAAAGAAAGTTCCATGGTGATACAATGATATACGCAGATATACATACGCATTCTGTTTATTCAAGACACAGGATATGGGGTGATGAGGCATTCGGAACCCCCAAAGAAATGATAAAGATGGTAATGTCAAAGGGCTTGAATGGACTTGCAATAACCGATCACGATTCAGTGAAAGGTTCCATTGAGGGACTAAAGTACTCAAAGAAAATAAAGAACTTCGTTTTAATTCCTGGTTCTGAGGTCAGCTCTGCAGACGGGCACATACTCGCACTTGGAATAAAGGAGAATGTCAGGAAAGGATTATCTGTTCAGGAGACCATAGATAAAATTCATGAGCTTGGTGGAATAGCAATAGCAGTACACCCATATGTTGGATTTCCCAGAACATCTGGAGTTGGGGATGCCATAAGAAAATACAGGTTTGATGCAATTGAAGTATTGAATGGTGGAATTAGATGGAAGGAAAACAAGAAGGCGTACGACGTTGCCAGGGAGTTGAATTATCCTATGACGGGAGGTTCTGATGCACACTACTGGAAGGACGTAGGCACCATATACAACATAATTAACTGTGGCTCGGACGTAGATGAAGTTTTAAAGGCAATAAAGAAAGGGAAGGTTATCATAAAGGGAAAACCATTTGGATTTTATAGTAAGATGAGGTTGGCAACTAAAAAGGTTTTGAGGTCAATAACAAGAAGGTTGTGATGGCCACAACATAATACTTGATTCAAAAAAGGCGCAGGCTCTGTGGAAGAAGTACACACTTTGGTTGAAAATATTTTAAATAAATAATTTATACTTATATTATGATTGCTGATTCAAAGGACTACGTGGAATCGTTTCTGGTTCCCGTTGCAAAGAGATTGAATGTAAATCCGAACATAATAACACTTCTTGCAATAATTTTTATGTTTTTATGTGGCTATGAAATTTTTTTATCAAATATAGTCCTTGGTGCCTTGTTCCTTTTCATTTCAGGTTTCCTTGACCTGCTGGACGGAACAGTTGCAAAGTTTCATAAGACAACGAGCAAGTTTGGGATGTTCTTCGATAGGGTTGGTGACAGGATTTCAGATTTTGTACTAATATTCTCAACATTTCTTGGTGGATATGTGAGTGCCGTGATTGCCTTCACGACAATTTTCTTTGTGTACATGGCAAGTTATGAGAGTTCGGTTATCGAGTCTGGGACAAAGAGCAAGGTTGGTGAAAAACTCAGTATGAGGGCGGTCCGATTGTCAGTCATGTTTTTTGGGCTTTTATTTTCCCAAGTTTATTACGCAGTACTTATAGTACTTTTAATAGGTATATATTCATTTTTTGAAAGATTTTATCATGCGTGGAGATATCTATGATTCTTGTTACAGGTGGAACAGGGTACATAGGATCTGATTTGGTTGATAGACTTAGAGATAAATACAACGTCAAGGTTCTCACAAGGAAGAGTAAGAAATCAAAAGACTTTGAGTTTGTTAAGGGAAACATCACAGATTACAAGAGCATGTTGAACGCCACAAAGGATGTTGACTACATATATCATCTTGCTGGAATAACGGAGAGAAAGGGATTTGGAGTTAGCAAGGAAAAATTCTTTGAGGTTAATGTTGATGGGACTGAGAACGTACTGAGGGCCGGTATAGAGAATTCCGTGAAGAAGATAATTTTTGTGAGTTCGGTTGGTGCTATATACGAAGATATGACGATATACGGGTTGTCAAAAAGGATGGCAGAGGAAGTTGTTAAAAGATACTCCAACAAAATTAATGTTATAACCATAAGGCCGTCTTTTGTGTACGATGAAGAGAGATTCAGGTCACTGAAGAAATACAGGATATTTCCCAAACTTGGAATAGATTTCAAATTCCACCCAACTTTCAAGGAGCCTCTCATAAGGGCTTTTTTAAATTCAATTAAGTGTAAAAGAAATGGGTTTTACAATATTGCAGACAGGAAGCCTGTTAAGATAAATGACATATCCAATGTCCTGAAGAATGACCTTGGAATAAATCAGATTTACATTCCCAAAATACTCATAGGCATTGGAAAGTTTATACCGCAGTTATCTGGATTCATAAGAACAACATTTAAAGATAGAGAATTTAATATAAAGGATTCCGAAGAATATCTTAAATATAAACCGGAAGATACAATAGAAGCATTCAAGAGGATATTTGGTGATTAGATGAAAGGAAGGGTTGTAGAGGTATTGTCACTTTTAAACATATCGCTTGGATTTCTTTCCATGTTTTTTTTCATAAGGGGGTTGTTTGATTATGGGGCTTACATTTTAATACTGGCAGCATCGATTGATATCGTAAATCACGTGTTGGTGAGATTGCTCACGATAGATACGGATATATTCAAGGTTGTAATTTCATTGGGGAGAATGACACCCTTTGGAATTGCATCGGCACTATTCATTGTAATTTATTTCTCCAATCTGAACGTTCTGATGCAACTTGTAGTTTTAACACTTGGTTTGATATTCATGTTGATTAGTGCCGTCAGGATTTCAAAGATTGGTGGGATGCCAACTCTTGTAAACGGATTCATAATACCATTTATATACATCTTCAACTTCTTTGATGTGTACATAGTTTCTGGCTGGCTCATAGTTTCATCTGTACTGATGATGAGTAGTTTTAGGGTTAGGAAGCCGCGCAAAAAAAAGAAAGAACCGAAGGAAATAGAAATAAAGGACGAAGAGGAAAAAGAAAAAACAAAAGAAAACAATCTGGTTCCACTTCCCTTCTTTGGTGGTGACTGATGGGTTTCATAGAGAAATATTTTTTGCAGCCAATGGGGCATTACTACACTCTCCCGGCCACCATAGTTTATGCACTGATTTTTGTTGTAGCAGTATTTCTTGTTTACAAGTACATACTTAAAAAAATGAAAATGAAGGTTGATAAGAATTTTATCCTTTCATTGGTTCCATTCATATTTCTTGGAGGCATAATGAGGGCTCTGGAAGATGCAGGATTTTATCACGGGTATTTCTTTGTCTCTCCTGGTATATACGTAACTCTGTTTTTTGTGACACTTGCTATTTTGATTATTTCAGCGCTCATTCAAAAGAAATTCAAGTTCGATTATTGGAAGACTATGTTGATAACTGGAACCATCCTGTGCGCTTTCAACCTTTACGAGGTTTTTTTATTTGGATTGAGAAATTGGAGAGGTGTTTTGATGATATTAGGTCTTGTGGGTATGTGGGCAGCAGTTTTTGCTCCAATTCATCTTAAATTTCCAAAATACCTTTCAAGGATGAACTATTCAATACTGGTTTCACATTTATTTGATGGGAGCTCCACGTTTGTTGCGCTAACATTCTTTGGTTATGCAGAACAGCACGTTCTTCCAACGTTCCTAATTGGATTCACTGGACCATGGATAATGTTTCCATTAAAAATTTTCATAGTTTGGCCAGTGCTTTACTTGATAGATAAGTACGTGGAGGATGAGGGATTCAGAAATTGGCTAAAGATAGCAATATTAATTTTGGGTCTTGCCCTCGGCACGAGGGATATGCTGAAGGTTGGAATGATGGTTCCGTAAAGCTTTTCTTTTCATTTTGGGATTGCATCCCAAAATTTGCGACTTTAGTCGCAAATCAAAAGAAAAGACTTTAGAAAAGAAAACTTTAATTAAGTAGGTGGAGTAAATTGTACAAACAGGTCATAGTTGTGAGAAAAGATTTGAATTTGAGTCCAGGAAAACTTGCTGCCCAGGTTGCACATGCATCGCTTGGCTCATGGAGAAAGTCTAATAAGCTGGTGAGAGGCATATGGAGGCTTGAGGGAGAGAAAAAAGTTGTTCTAAGTGTTAATGGTAAGAAAGGGTTGTTGGATTTGAAAAAGAAGGCAGAGAAGATGAAACTTCCACATGTGCTCATAAGTGATGCGGGAAGAACCGAACTTCCAAGTGGGACGATAACGTGCCTTGGGATTGGGCCAGCAAAGGAAAAAGACATAGATAAAATCACGGGTTCCTTGCCTCTTTGGAAGTAACTACTTATAAGTGAAAATTTAAATACTATAATTCCCATATATTACATGGTTATATGTTCGGGTACACAGTAAATGATAGAATTGTTAAGGAATCTGTAGAGATATTGAAGGGATTTAATGAGTCAAGAATGGAGAAGTTGGTGGGGGATTATTCAAGTGTTGGAGGGATACCTTCTCAGATATGGGCAAACGAAAAGCTTGGACCAAGATATTTAAGGGGTACAACAGACTTAGATGTGATAACTAAGAACAGGGTAAGAAAATCGGATTTTCGTGTCATCGAGGATTACATATCTAAAAAAATTACATCAGAGATTCCAGATGATTACACGATTGCCTTCAATTCAAAGAGAACCTGCTTTGAAATAAAGCTTGAGGATGATAGAGGAGGATTTTCTATACACATACCTCACTTCACTGAAAAAAAGTACGAATCTCAGAGAAACAGGATAAATGATATTCTGGACAATTCAGTCGAAAAATATGATATAAACGTAGAGTCAATAAGTGATATAGTGATTGGAAAACTAGAAAGGTCTTTAGATAACTGTAAAAACGATAAAGAGTATCTCAGGAACAGATTATCGACCATGAAGAAAAAAATATATCAGGAACCAGCCAAAGGAAGAAAGGTAGTTGATGATATAAGGGCAAAGGTTGTATCTCACATAGAGGATGATGGATTCTGGAGTGATGAGGTACAGAAACTACTTAGGGAACTAAGGATAACAAAGGACGCTTATGATATAACATTACTTGGATTGGTAGACAAGGAGAACGTGTATGATTTGGTGAGCAGGTATTTATGGTGATTTCTTGCTAGTCACTTACGGTGTAGCCTGAACTATGCTTATGTTTTCCCACTTTCCATTTATGTTACAAACGCAAAAACACTTTGGTTTTATATCGGTTCTGTTCTTCATTATATCAGGTACTATATGTCCTTTCATACAATGACATGTTAGATTCTTTTCGCTCAGTTCCTTTTCTAAATCCTTACACTCATTGTTCAAACAACCGGAGGAGAATATGACAATGCTTATGAGAAGAAATAAAATTACAAAGGCCTTGTAATTTTTACCACTCATACTTACCCCTCAATAACCTTATTGTAGACTGTACTAAATTAAATGGGAATATTGTTATATAAATTGTTAAGTATAGAAGAAGGTCAAAAATGCCCTTCGGCCAGCCAATTCTCTTCTTAACAGTTTTAAAGCTTATGCTTATCCATATAAGAGAAATTAAAAATATAGTGATACCAAATACTGTGAACATATCAGGGATGTACATCAATGAGAAGAGGTGGTGGGATGGTGCAACACCCACAGAGTAAGCACCTATGGTAAACGTTATATTGTCGATTGCCCATTTTCCAAAGATGAAGATTAAGAGCCCCAACCCAAGTAATGACAATATGTAGGAGAATGAGAAGAACGGCAGTATGAACATTCCCAAACTCTTGAAATCTTTTTTCATGAACGTGTGGAGGTACTTAACAGATGTTTGTAAGCCGCCAACATTCCATCTTAATCTTTGTTTCCACCAATCTCTCATGTTGTTGGGAACTTTTGTTTCATTCTCAGAGTTCAGCGACATCTTTATCTTATAGCCGTTGTAAATAAGCCGCCACGCTATCTCTATATCTTCCGTCAGGTTTTTCTCATCAAAACCACCCACCTTTTTCAATGCGCTCTTTCTGTAAAGGCTCAGGACACCAGGTGTAGCATATACGCTGTCTATAGATTCCAGAAGTTTTCGCGCCCACACTATCATTATGTATTCTATCCTCTGCAGCCTCTCTATAATATTTTTCGGGTTTTTGACAAATATTGATGTGGTCACGGCGGCAACATTTTTTTCTTTGAAGAAGGGAACAGCATTTATGAGCGATTTTTTCCCGGGGTAAGAATCTGCGTCAACCACCGCGATAATTTTCCCCTTGGCATACTTAAGTCCGAGGTTGAGGGCATTTGCCTTTCCGCCGTTTGTTTTGTCTATAACCTTCACCCCCTTAAATTTTTTTGCTATCTCACTTGTGTTGTCAGTTGACCCGTCGTTTATCACGATAATTTCAAACTTCTTTGGATATTCCATCTCCTTAACCTTTTTTATTGTGTCAGCAATTGTTTTCTCTTCGTTATAGGCAGGGATGAGAATACTCAATGATGGAAATTTTTTCATCTTTGGTATCTTGAATAAATTCTTTTTGTTGTCCCAATAAAGAACGAAAAACATTAGAGTCAGGAATAAGGTAACCATTACAAATATGAGATAAAGTATGTCAATTACTATCGCCATGAATTATAAATGTCATACATCAGTATTAATATTTTAAGAATTACGATGCATTTTTTATGGTATTTAAATCGTTCAATTAAAAGGGAGGGAAATGGCTTATTTTTTTATAAAATCACCTTAAATCGCTTTTGGAACAATTAAACATTAAAAAGTATTGGTTACAACTAAAAAATAGTTGATTTTCTTCCTTTAAAATCATCAGTGAAACCGTTTCAGGTCAACAATATATATAAGATTTTACTATTTTATAACAATAAAAACTCAAAGGAGGGATAAAAATGCAGTTGAGAAAAATTGGAGCTATGGCACTCGGTGCCTTAATGGCTGGAGTATCCATGGCAGGAGCAGCTTTAGCAGCAGACTACACATTAAGTGACTTCCCAGCACCATTCGTAGAAAACGGTACACCAAACTTCCTCATAGTTGTAGGAAGTGGAGGAACAGCAGCAGGAATAGCATCCGATATGGTTGGTGCTATAAACATAGCTGCAAGACTTGGTGGTGAGACCGTAACAACGACAGGAGGAACAGTAGGAACAACTGTCAGTGAAGGAGTAAAAATAGCATCTCCAGGAGAAGATTTCAACTATGGAGATAACATATACACGGTAAAGCCAACAGGATTTACAAACACGGACTTTCCAACAATGTTGAAAAAAGACACATATCACGACGACAAAGGAACAAACAAGAATGACTACACATACACACAAGAAATAGATTTCACCAACTCAGCAACAGTTGGAGAGATAGTATTTGACACGAATGATAACCTGGACAATAAGCCAGTCGGCACATATCTGTACTTCCCAGATACCACCACAATGTACACATATACGTTGGAGTTCGGGAATGATGTGGATGTTGCAGATGAAGCAGATTTGGAAAATACAAAGATAGAGATAGAGGGTAAAACATACACCATTTCGAAGGCAACAGTCAGTGGTGGTGCAGTAACAAAGTTAGAGTTGCTCGGTGGAGCATCTGAGCAGACAGTAGATGATGAAACATCGATAACTGTAACTGTAAATGGTGTTGACTACACAATAACACCAAGTGTATATAGTAGTTCTTCGGTGACATTCACAGTATCGTACAATGGGGAATCAGAAACAACAGACAGTATGAACGTTGGTGACACATATGAATTGGCAGATGGAACAGAGATTGGCGTAAGAGACATTCTCTTCAGTACAAAGGAATCAAAGACAAGTGCAGTCACATTCTACGTGGGTGCACAAAAGATAACATTGGAAAGTGGACAGGACATAAAGGTAAATGGAAAATCTTTGGATGACTATGACAGTAGCGTAACTATAACAAGTTCGTCAAGCAAGCTATCAAAGATATCATTTACAGTAACACCAAAGAACAAGATATGGATTGGTGAAGGTGAATCATGGACAGACCCAATATTCGGTGCATGGAAGCTAATGTTCACGGGAATAGAAAAGACCACCGAAGACATAAAGGCAAGTGCGTCTGGAGATGATGGAACATTAAAAGTAACAGACATAGCAGGAAACAACCTGGAAATACCATTCATAATAGATCCGACACAGGATGGACACGGGTTCCCAGGTGATGAGTTGGCAAGCGGTTACACAATAACAGCAGACGGACATGCAAGTTCTGGTAACTTAATGATAGCAAACACTGACAAATGTACAGGAACGTCAGCTATAACTGCTTGTGAAGGAGTAAAATTCCTTGCAGTTAACAGTGGTGGTGAAGCAAGAATTTTAGAAATAAAGGACATTGATACAGCAAACCATCAAATAGACATAAGAGATGATACCACAGGAGAAGAGTGGGATAACAAAGACTATACCCACACGGACGGTACTACAGCAGATACAATAAGTTTAGGAGGATTTATGAACATACAAGTAAAGGTAAATGAGACAGGAAATTGGATAGAGATGACAAAGATAAATGACTTTGTAACTAACGGAGATGCAGCTACATCCGACTTCAAAACATCTTATTCAGGGGAAGTTGACATAGCATACGATGGAACAAAATCAACAGTAACATTGTATGACGACACAGGTGACACAGATGGTGCATTATTCAGCTTTGACTTCTTAGAGTCAAGTGACGATATGGAGATACAGACAAGTGATGCAACCCTAAAAGAAAATACAGACTCCGATACAAAGTGGGGTCTGGATGCAGCAAACTGGGGTGCATTGATGTCTTGGGATTCAAAAGACAAAACTGATTTGACCATATCGTACCCAGAAAAGAAGGCAATAGCTGACGTATATATGGCACCTGCAACAGCAACTGCTACTACAACAAGTGGCGAAGTAACAAGGACAGGTGTTATAAAAACGCCAGTTGGTGCTGTGGATACACAGGTAACTGATGCACAAAAGACTAACAACAACCTTATATTGGTTGGTGGTCCATGTGTCAACAAACTAACAGCAGACGCTCTAGGATTGACATATCCAGCATGTGGTATGGCTACAGTAAACAGCTTAGGAATACCTGAGAACGGCTATATGATCAAATTGGTCAAGGACGCTTTCGCACAAGGAAAGTATGCCTTAGTCGTTTTCGGTGTAGAGGCAAAGGATACAACAGCAGCATGTGCAAAGATACAGGCTGACATGGCTGGTACAACCGGTGTTGAATACATATATCCAGCACCGTTGGAAACGACAACCACAACACCAGCACAATAAGAAATAAAAACTTAAATATACCGGTGAAAGCCGGTAACCTTTTTCTTTTATTTTTTGGCAGTCTTAGAGAGAGGAATATTTATATATACAGGATGAAAAAAGTGTTCATATGAAAAGAACTCTTGCAATAACATCACTCTTAACTCTAGTCTTTCTACTCATAGGTTTCTTTGCTGGGATATGGTTCGACAACATGAGAACGGAAGAGGTTAAAAAGGAGTTGAGTGGAATAGACTTAGCATGGAATGATGCCAGGCTACAGAGTCTTTATTATCAAACTTTCTCCAATGGAACAGATTTTTGTAATTCTGCACTAAAAGGAAACCTCGAGTTCAACAAGGAGATATATGAGGAGGGGAAAAAAATAGATAGATATGAAAGAGTTAATAGGTTTTCTCCAGATCTGATTCTTCAGAAAAAAAGATATGCTCTCCTTCAGATGCAGTTCTGGTTTAATTCCATAAGATTAAAGAAGATATGCCATTTCAATTACAGCACGGTTGTTTATCTTTACTCCTATTACAACAATAGTTTAGGGATGACGCAAAAGATTCAAGGAGCAGCCCTGCTCGAATTAAAGGAGAAGTATGGTCCTTCGATGATGCTCATACCAATTCCTTCAGATATAGGCATACTCAGTGTGGATGTCATAAAGTCTAAATATAATATAACAGAGATGCCCGCAATAATAGTCAATGAGAAGTACGTATTTCAGGGATTAACCCCAAAGGAAAAAATAGAAAGAGTACTATTCTCAGATTAAAGTTTTATATTCAAGTAAATGTTCTTTGTTCTTCCGGTTTTTTCACTTCTTATAACACCTCTTAATTCCAGATCTTTTACAAGTCTGCTAACTTTTGCTTTGCTAAAATCAGTTTCCTTGACGAGATCCCTTTGCTTACACATCCCATTATGTTCTTTCAAAATATCTATAACCCTTTTTTCATCTTCCATCAGTACACTTATCTCTGAATTGCTTGGTGCTTGTTTTTTCACCTTGGCCCAAGTGATGAGTGCGGTTATAAGTATGAGAATTCCTATCAATGGGAAGAGATAATTATCATTGGTTTCTGGAATTATTCTTTCATAGGATATGCTCACATCTACAACGTCACCCTTTTCCAGATTATCTCTTTCCCACACAATGTAAATGTGTCTTCCGTCAGAGCCTTCGTGTCCATCTTTGGGTAGGAACGGGATCAATGCAGTTGGCTCATTTGATTTTTCTATAAGTACAAATCCCTTGTCTAAAACGGCTTTTATTGTCATTCTTGATACATTCTCCGGTACACTAATCCTAGTTGAAAAGTAGAATACGTTATCATATTTCTTTATGTTGTCCTTTGTGTCAAACATTATACTTATGGCCCTTCCCTCTTTAGTCGCTCTACTGAAATCACACTTTATCAATGTTCCCCACGACTCAGATTCAGGAACGCATGTATAGTTCTTAAAGTTCGATGTGGTTTTCAAGTTGTCTATGTGAAATTGTAGCGGATATTCAAATTCTCCTGTTGGAGGTTTGCTAAAAACAAAGGTTAGTGTGTAGTCAGCGATGCTTGAGTTTAGATTCACAAGAGATTCATAATATTCTATATTCGTTGCCTTAACCATTTGTGGTACTGATATAATAGAGAGTATTACTACAAAAAACAGCAACTTACCATCCATGATAAATAATTAGTCTTTCAAATATATTTATTTAGGGGATATGAGCATTCCTCCTATACCGGCTGCTGCGAATTTATGAAGCAACGTGGATAGCCTGTTCAATATTTCCTGGGCATCTCCTATCTTAGTTTCTATCTTATCTGGTTCCATTATCTCTACAGTTGAGGGGCCATAGAGAATTACGAAATCAACTAGATTCTTAAAATTTTCAATAATGAATTCTATCTCAACAACCTGTGAGTATGCCTTTTCTATGTTTTTGAATGGCGACTTGACCTCTTCTATGGAATCAAATTTTTCCTTGTAAACTATTATTCCTTTTTCCTTCTTGAGTTTTTCTATATGATTCTTCAGTGATTGTTCCGTGGTTTTTTTATCAGTTGCCATAACTTCAATCATAGACCAGCATTTAATCCAACCTTTCTTAATCTTATCCTTTATCTCAGCTTCATGCATGAACATCACCTCATTCTTTAAACAAATTTTGATTGATCCATTCCTTCCCCTTTATTGGTATCTTCTCACCACAATACTTACATCTTAAGTTTTTATCTATATTAAACTCTTCTATCTCAAGTCCGCGCCTTTTTATCAGTAAATTCCCACAGCTTGGACAGTAGGTGCTCTCATACTTGTGGCCAAACACGTTTCCTATGTAGGCATATTTAATTCCCTCATCTCTTGCTATCTTCCACGCCTTTTCAAGGGTTTCCACTGGAGTTGGTGGTATGTTGGACATCTTGTAGCTTGGATAAAATCTTGAGAAGTGGAGTGGTACTTCATCTCCAAGATTTTCAACTATCCACCTGCACATAGTTCTAATCCATCCTTCGCTATCATTCAGTCCAGGTATTATGAGATTTGTTATCTCCACCCAAATCTTCTCCTTCTTGAAAGTTTTTAAGGCCTCTTTAACTGGGTCATCGCCTCTTGTTGCTCCGCAGTACTTTCTATAAAATACATAGTCTCCTTTGTAGTCTACATTTGCTGCATCTATGTACCCTGAGATTTTTTTTATGGCTTCCGGAGTGAAGTAACCGTTCGTGACAAGTACGTTGTATAGTTCAGGGTTCGCCTCCTTTGCCGTGTCATAAACATACTCGTAAAAGACAGCAGGTTCCGTGTAAGTGTATGCTATACCATCGGAGTACCAATTCTTTGCTTTTGTCACAAGGTCTTTTGGTGAATAGTTCTTTCCATGTATTTCCTTAAATTCCTGAGATATCTCCCAGTTCTGACAAAACTTACATTTGAAATTACAACCAACCGTTGCCACAGAAAATGCTCTACTGCCTGGTGCGAAGTGAAAAAAAGGTTTTTTCTCTATTGGATCTATCGCCACATCAACAGCTTTTCCATAAACCAGAGAATATAATTTCCCTCTTCTGTTCTCTCTAACCTTACACAACCCTCTCTGACCAGGTAAAAGCTCACATCTCTGAGAGCATATACCACATCTAACTCTACCATTGCCTAGCTTCTCATATATCATGGTTTCCTTGAGCTTCATCGAAATCATATAATAAATATTTTAGGAAGTTACTATATATTATTTTCAATGCCTCGGTAGCATAGTGGTAATGCGTCCGCCTCGTAAGCGGAAGATCGCCGGTTCAAATGAGCCTTTCTTCAGAAGAAAGCCTCAAGGGAAAGAACTTGGAAAACTCGAAGAGTTTTCCTATATTTTTTAAAGGAAGGGAGGATATTCCCATAAGGAGGGAAACGACAAACTGACTTAGGCTCTGCCTAAGTCCATCGTTTTGTCTCTCCGTAGGGTGAGAGTCCGGCCCGGGGCTCCAATTCTAATTCCATCTATTTAAAATTTTACGTTCATTATTTTTGATATGAGGCCAAACTACGACTACAAGGGAAGATCCCAAACGATAATAAGGAAGATAATTTCTGATATGCCTCCCGGTACGATAAGTCTTGCGAGGGGGGACCCGGAGAAACCCAAGAGAGATATGATAGAGGAATTTTATGGGTATATTAATGAAGTCGATAATGGTGGTTATGCACCAACATGTGGTTCGGATTACTCAAGAAAAGTTTTCTCTAAACATTACAAAGAAAGACATGACATCGATATTCCAAAGGAAAATTTCTGCATAATGGATGGGGGTGCAAGCAGAGCGCTCTTTTCAATTTTTGTTTCTTACCTCGAGGATGGAGACACTGTTCTTCTTCCTGATGTAACATTCTTGCTTTACGAAGGGCAGATAAAATCCATTAGCGATATGATGCCTGAGGGAATAAAAGTAGGGTATGTTAAAACAAATCCAGATTTTTCTCTTGATGAGGAAGACTTGAAGAAAAAAGTCGAGAAAGAAAAACCAAAGATGTTTGTCTTCGCAACACCAAACAATCCAACTGGAACACGATATGGAGAAGAAGAATTGAAACTCATATCAGACCTATCCAATGATTATGAATTTGGAATTGTTTCGGATGAAGTTTACGATGAACTGATTTTTGATGGTAGGAAGCATCATTCAATATTATCATATGACGACAACGCCATTCAGGTAAATTCAGCATCAAAGAAGTTCATGCCAGACCTGAGGCTTGGATGGATCTCATCAAAAAATGGGGAAAGAATTAAAGAATTGTTGCCAAAGGTTCAAATAATAAATCCTTCAGCTCCATCATCGGTCGTGCATGCGTATGCAAGATCTCTTGAAAATGGATTAATAAAGAGATATACAGATGATGTCCTTCCGCGCTACAAGAAGAACGTGAATCATTTATCCGATGAACTTGAGGACTTGGGATTTAAGGTCCAAAAGCCGGATTCAACTTTTTATGTCTTTCCAAAACTTCCCGACAATATTGATGATATGAAATTTTCAGATGTTTTGATAAAGAATGGTGTTGCCGGTGTTCCAGGAAGCGCTTTCGGCCCAGGAGGCAAAAGACATATGAGATTCTCCTGTGGAAATGCAACAATAGATGAACTGGATGAAGCAATCAAAAGAATAAAGAAGTCATTAAAAGTTTATAAATGAAATAATCTTATATTTTTAGAGGTGTTAGCATGCAGGTAGTATTTTTCGTTGAAAAGGAAAATTTAAACAAGGTAAAAGATGTTGTTAAGGAAGATCCAATAGGAAGGCAAAGCATAACATTTAGAGATAATGTGTCTCTGGGTCTAGAAAAAGAGGGGGACTATTTATTAATAGATGGCTCCGAAGAAGCATGCAAAGAGGCAGAAGAAAGACTTAGGGAACTTGCTCAAGAGCTTGATGGAGAAGAAAAGGAAACGGTCATAAAGAAAATGAAAGAAATGGAAGAATCAGCGATGGAAGGATTTGGAGGAATTTTCAGCTAATTACTTCTTTAATTCTATTAGTTCATCAGGCTTGAACACTCCTTTGGATGTTATTATACCAGTGATGTACTCTGCAGGAGTTACATCAAACGCTGGATTTCGAGCATGGCTATCCTTGTTTGCTATCATCACCCTCTTTCTATTTCCATTGTCGTCTATGCCCCACACGTAGAGAACTTCCTTTTCATCTCTCTCTTCAATTGGTATTTCATCACCAGATTTTAAATTCCAATCTATCGTGCTCATTGGTATAGCTACGTAAAATGGAATTCCATTTTCTCTTGCCAACACAGCCTTTTCATATGTGCCTATCTTGTTCGCAACATCACCAGTTTTTCCGATGACTCTATCGGCACCAACTATTACCATATCTATCTCGTCATTCTTCATATAATACCCTGCTGCATTATCGGCTATTATGTCATGTTCTATACTCTCCTGTGATAATTCCCATGCAGTCAATCTTGCACCTTGGAGTCTTGGTCTGGTTTCATCAACAAAAACAAATATGTCTTTTCCATTTCTTTTTGCATGATACATCGGTGCAGTTGCAGAACCCCAGTCCACAAATGCAAGCCAACCTGCATTACAATGTGTGAGAATTCTTGAACCGTCTTTTATAAGTTTTTCTCCGTAATTTCCTATCTTTTTACACTCTTCAACT
Source organism: Candidatus Aenigmatarchaeota archaeon (assembly GCA_021162085.1). Classification (GTDB taxonomy): domain Archaea; phylum Aenigmatarchaeota; class Aenigmatarchaeia; order PWEA01; family JAGHBM01; genus JAGGZI01. The sequence goes on along the minus strand of JAGGZI010000014.1, from coordinate 26,698 downwards.
TGTTTATCTGCGAATTTCTGTGCAGCCTCTAATGAGAGTTCCTTGAATTCTCTTACTGAGTTACCTTCTTCCATTTTGGATTTCACATAATTCATTCCATTTATTAGGTCTACAGCAGTTGGCCTCGTATTTTTAAGAGTTTCATAAACCTTTTCAATATGCTTCCATAACTCATCGATGTCATTACCTTTGTATTCCAAGCAACCCTGAGCTAATCCATACGCAGCCGTTGCACCTATTGCGCCGGCACCTCTAACCACCATATTCTTAATTGCGGATGCAGTTTCTTTATAATTTTCAAGAGAAACTATATCAAACCTATGTGGGAGAAGTGGCTGATTTATCATTTTTAAACTATTAATTTTTTCATCAAACCAAACAGTTCTGTAATCTCTAACACCATCTTTTGTTTTTACTCTCAACAAAACACCCTAAGATATAATAAAGAGAAAATTATAAATATTTGTTGTGCGCCAGTAGTCTAGTGGTAGGACCCGAGCTTCCCAAGCAATTTACTCAGTCAAATGAGTTGGAGTGGAGACAGCTCGAGACCCGGGTTCAAAATTGCCTTTCTTCAGAAGAAAGGGCAATAGGAAAGAACTTGCAAAAGCTTCGCTTTTGCCAATTTTAAAAGGAAGGGAGAATATACCCATAAGGAGGGAAACCTTGGTGTCCCTCCGTAGGGTGGAAGTCCCGGCTGGCGCACCAATTTTATCAAAATAAAAAGAAAAAGATTTATATAATCATTTTTTAAATTATTATGTGGTAGTATGGCTTTCTGGAAGAAGAGTAACGAGAAAAGCAAGGAGATAGAGGATATAAAGAATAAGATTGAAAACAAGAATTTACCTCCTCCGCCACCTCCAGAAGTTACTCCACCACAGGTTTCTCAGCCAGTTCGTTTAAACAAGCAGATTCAAGAGGCTCCAAAATCTTTTGCTCCCTTATTCGTTAAAATAGACAAGTATGAAGATGTCATAAAAAAATTAAGTGAATTGAAAACTTACCTGAAGACTTTGACAAGATTGATATCATTCTCAAATGAGTTGGATGGAATAAGGTCCGACTTAATAACAAGAATAAAGAATACTACTGCCGAATTTACCAACACATTGATTTCTTTGGACGAAATATTTGTAGAACCAGGAAAGGTCAAATTCCCTCAAGAACCAGAGTCGAGAGTTGGTGAGGAAATATACGAATTAGAAGAGGAACTAAAACACTTGAGAAGTGAACTTGCCCAAATTAAATAAATTATTTATTTCTATTTCTATAATTCTTTTTATTAATGCGGAGGTAGCCAAGTGGTCAATCTAAGTGGACCAAAGGCGCCAGCTTCAGTCTTGAGTTTTGATACTCAGATGATAGGTGATACTCAAGATCTGGTCCCTTAGTGGGTTCGTCGGTTCGAATGAGCCTTTCGTAATATAGGTTGGGTTCCATAGTCTGGACCAGTCCGGGCAACCCAACCAAAATATGAAAGCATCAAAGGAAAGAACTTGGAAAACTCGAAAAGAGTTTTCCTAACAATTTTGAAGGAGTGGTCAAGAGTGAGGGAGAACTGGAATCTATGGTTCCTGTGAGTCGTGTGAGAATCCGGCCCTCCGCACCAATAATTTGTCGATTTTCAAGACATTCGTCGTAGTTATTTTTAAATACAATATTCAAGTAATCAAGAGACTATGAAAGTAACTGCAGTAGCGCCATCTAACATAGCATTGATTAAGTACTGGGGTAGAAGAGATGACAAACTTGTTCTTCCATACAACGGGAGTATATCCGTAACTCTGGATAAGCTTTTAACCAAGACTACCGTAGAGTTCTCCAGGGATTACAAAAAGGATGAAATCGTAATCAACGGAGAAAGAGTGACTGGTGAGAAACTCAAGAGAGCACTTAATTTTATCAATTTTATAAGAAGAATCTCCGGTGAAGAATCTCCTGTTAGAGTTGTGAGTGAAAACAATTTCCCTACAGCGGCCGGGCTTGCAAGCAGTGCATCTGGGTTCTCTGCTCTGGCTTTAGCATGCTCAAATGCACTGGACTTGAATCTTAGTGATAGAGAGGTATCAATTTTGGCTCGTATGTCTGGATCAGGCTCAGCTGCAAGGTCTTTGTTTGGAGGTTTCGTTGAGTGGCATAGAGGAAAGAGAAGTGATGGATCAGATAGTTATGCAGAACAGATAGCAAATGAGACACATTGGAAAGATTTTAGGATATTGGTATCTATATTGACGACCTTAGAGAAAAAAATCAGTAGTGCCGATGGAATGAGATATACTGTGAAAACTTCTCCGTTTTATACAGGATGGCTGAAAACAATAAAAAATGATTTAAGAATTGTTAAGAGTTCAATACGGAAGAGAGATTTCACAAACTTGGGGAAAACGTCGGAACATAATTGTTTGAAGATGCATGCTTTGATGATTTCTACAGTACCTTCTCTGATATACTGGATGCCAAGCACGCTGGAGGTGATGCATAAAGTGATGGAGTTAAGAAGGGATGGATTGGAGTGCTACTTCACCATAGATGCTGGACCAAATGTTAAGGTTCTTTGCTTGAAGGAAGATGTCAAGAAGATAAAGAAAAGATTGAAGGAACTAAAGTCAATTAAAGAATTGGTTGAGGCAAGACCTGGAAGAGGAGCTTATTTAAGCAAAAAACACCTATTCTGATTATTATGTTACAGATCTTAAAGTTAGGAGGAAGTGTAATAACGGATAAAGATAGATACGCAACTCCAAGGAGAAAGGTCATAAAGAGACTCGTTAAGGAGATAATCAACGCCAAGGAAAATGGAAAATTTAAGCTAATTCTTGTCAATGGCGCTGGAAGCTTTGGTCACATGCCTGTAAGAAGATACGGACTTGAATACGGAATAAAGGACGAAAAGACGAAGTTCGGAATGGCGATGGTTCACAAACTTGTTGAAGATTTGAACAGGATCATATGGGAGGAGTTTTTAAAGAGTAATGTGAGTTCTGTTCCAATACATCCAATGAGTTGCGTAGTTCAAAACAATGGAAACATAATCTCCTTCGAAACGGAACATATAAAAAATTTGCTCAAAATGGATGTAATACCTCTTTTGTATGGTGATATGGTTGTTGATTTGAGTAGAGGTACCTCGATTATATCGGGAGATGATATAGTTCCCCATCTTGCTAGAAAGTTAGGTGCAGGGAGAATATTAATGGGAACAGACACGGATGGAATTTTTGACAAGGACCCAAAGTTGTTTAAAGGCGCCAGTTTGATAAAGGAAATAAACAACAGAAATTACAAAACCATTCCTGGCATGGTCTCTGGTTCTACTTCTGTTGATGTGACGGGTGGTATGAAGGAGAAATTAAATAAGTTGATAAAAGATGTGAAGGGCATAGAAAGTGTAGTATATAATGCAAGCAAGAAAGGTACGACAGAGAAAGCATTGTTAGGAGAGAATGTGGGTACATTGATAAGAATAAAATGAGCATAAATGTTAATTCTCTTTAATTTCTCTCATTTTTCTCTCAAATTCTCTTTTATAAATTTCTGACCTATCTTCCTTTGCATAAAAGTCCGTCTTTGCTGCCTTTGAAATAAGACTTGCTATTATTCTTGCTACTTTTCCTTTGAGCTCCGGTGGAGCATTGGTTACTTCGGGGTGAAGGAATAAAACACCATACTTGGGTGGCCTACTTTTTTTCTTGGATTTCATAAATCTGAACAGAGCTTTTTCTGCTCCCAGAAGCTGTATAGTTGAAGAGGGTAACCTTGCTAATTTTTCAAGTCCACCTGCAAGCAATATTAGCTTTGCCCCAAGTATGGATCCTGTTATTGATGTGACATTTGGCGCTATACTTAACATCAGTTCATCTATATATTTTTCCAGGACTGTTTTTAGCCCAAATATGTTCTTTGTTTCTTTAGCAAATTTTTCAATGGCATCAATATCTCCCTTCTCAAATTCCATACCAATGGTTTTTTCATAGTCTCTTATTGGATTCTCTGATATTCTTTCTGAATATTTTTTGTTGTCCTTTATCTTTCTTTCAAGTTCTGGATAATAAAGACCATACCATTCATGAAGTCTTTCAGATAGTCTGTTTGTTATGTCTGTTAAGTCATCTATAGCAGAAACCACCTGCATGGCTATCCTATCCCTTCTTTCCATTAGTTTTATTTCATTCTTTGTTCTTGTGATTTGTATATCAGAAAGAAGTTTGTTGAATTCCTCAATACTGTTCACGAAGCCAAGTTTCAGGGCGGTATCTCTTGATTTTAAGAATTCTATCGAGGAGATTTTTTCTTTATACTCAATATGAAAGTTATTATGCTTAAATGGAATATTTGTGACTATGTTTTTGTCTTTTATCCTTCCAAGAATTTTCTCAAGTTCTGGAACTATTTCACCTCTTTTAACTTCTTCGAGTCTCTGTATTATTTTTTCTGGTTTCTTCGGGAAAGGACTGTACTCTACAATATTCTTTCTCTGATCAAGTGCGAAGATACCCAACAATGAATAAGTTATGTACAGCATATTAATCAATAATGCAGTCAAACGTATAAAAAGTTTAGAAAATAAATTTAAATGTAATCTATATATAGATGATTTTTAAAATTAATCTAAGATACTCAGGAAGGTGACTCTATGGGTAGGATAAGAACAACTTCGATAAAGAACATAAGTAGGGAACTCCTAAATATGTATCCAGATGATCTTGGCTCAGATTTCATAAGCAACAAGGAATTTCTTAAAGATCTTATAGAATCAAAGAAATTGAGAAATAAGATAGCTGGATACATAGTTAACCTGAAGAGGCATGCCAAATAGGTGTCTCTATGAAGGAAATTTCTTATGGAATCTTTCTTGACAAGTCTTCAGGAAAAATATTTACGAAGAACCTCGTTCCTGGACAAAGAGTGTATGGCGAGAGTTTGATAAAGATAGGGAAGGATGAATACAGGGAATGGGTGCCAATCAGGTCAAAATTAGCTGCGGCAATAAAGAAGGGACTAAAGCAAGTACCACTTAGCAAGGGAATGAAAGTTCTTTACCTTGGTTCTGCAACCGGGACAACTCCGTCCCACATAAGCGATATAGTTGGTGAAACAGGGATTATTTACTCTGTTGAGTTTTCAGAAAGAATGATGAGAGAATTTTTAAAGTTGTGTAAGCAAAGAAAAAATTTAATTCCAATTCTAGCGGATGCAAGAAAACCAAGCAGTTATGAGGATTTGATTGAGAAAGTTGACGTCGTTTATTGTGATATAGCGCAACCAGATGAAACAGAAATAGCTATAAGGAATTGTAATATGTTTCTTGATCATGGTGAGTATATCATGCTTGCAGTCAAGTCAAGAAGTATAGATGTTACAAAATCTCCTGATGAAGTTTATAAAAGCGAGATCGAAAAACTCAAGTCCCATGGAGTTAAAGTAATGGACTGGAAGAAACTGGACCCGTATGAAAAGGACCACGCATTTATTCTAGGAAGATTTTAACCTTTCATTCCCTCCAGATAGTTTCTTAGTCTCTCAAGAAATCTATTTGCATGTTCCTTCCTGATGCTTGCTGCTGCTGCCTGTGGATGTCCGCCACCAGAGCCAATCCCCTCTGACAAATTTCTAAGGACATCTGCGACATTTATTCTTCCTGTCTGACATCTCGCACTGATATGTAATCCATTTTTAATTCTGTAGACAAATATGGCAGCATCAGGATTTTTTTCTGAAAGCACTGTGGATAGGGTGGACTCTATATTGTACTTACTCTCAATTCTGTACATGTAGGCATTTGTTTCAGGGAAGAACTCTGAGTGATATCTGAAGTCCATTATGAGATTCTCTAACTCTCTCTGAAACCTGCGATAATAATTCATTAACTCTGTATTTTTAATGTCCTCTGGTTTTTCAGCATTTAAGAAAATTTCATATGACTTCATTATTCCCCTTATCCCTTTTACTCCTTTGCTTGAGTCAATTAGTTTAGAAAAAAATCCAAGCTCGCTGCTCCACATTTTTTTAGGATTATATTTGTCTTTTATGAGAAGCTCTGGATAGTCCCTTTCTATTACATCAATCAAATCTCTGCAACTATTCGTTCCCCTATCTCCCACCACACCAACACCGGCTATCCAGGAATACTTTTTGATGTTCTTGTATTTTTTTTCCAGTATTCTGTACACAAGGTATGATGCTGGAAGATACGCATTTGGCATCTTAAATCTAGGGTTCAAATGAATGAAGTTATCATAATTGTTCAGATCTCTTGTGGGAATATGATGGTCTATAACAAGAGTTTTTACCTTTATTCTTTCGTATGGCATCTGGTCCACGGGTAGATCTGTAAAAACTGCTTTTGGTAATTCATTTAGTCTCTCCATCAACGAATCAGATATTTTAATTCCATTTGAGTCGTTTGGAGACGACAGGGTTGGATTTTTTACCTTAGACAGTAGTACCGCGGAACAAACGCCATCAGCATCCTTGTGATATACTAGAGAGTAATTTTCCAGCAAAGATATGAACTTTAGCGCTTTCTCAAGGAGTCCTTGTCTAAACATTCAGACTATCTCCCAACAAGTAAATGAGTGAATGTGTTTCTTTACCGAAACTCTCAACAGTCGAGTCCAGGTTATCCATGATGTCAACTATCTTTGCCTCAATCGTTCTCGGTACATCTCCTCCAGCATGGGCAAAAACTATGTGTACAACTTCCTCTGGAAATCCGCGGGCATATAACTCGGAGCCCCCAAGTCTTATGTGGTCGATTAAGAATTCGTTGAATTTGAATTCATTGTTCTCTTCTCTCATCTCAAATAATTTTCCAATGTCGTGGAGGAGCGCTCCTGCTATCACAAAGTCCATATTTATTTTTTTGTCATACCTTTCTTTTAGATAATTTGCTGCCATTATGGACAACTCTGTGACTGAGAGGGTGTGTTCTATCAAACCTCCAGCATAGTCATGATGCGCGCCGATCCATGCTGGCACCCTTTCAATGTTCGTAGCTTTGTATTCCCAATTGTTTGATAATTTTGGGTCCTTTAGAAGTTCTATGGTTTTTTCTCTCAGGTCTTTGTCTTTTATTTTTTCTGCTAATTCTATGAGATCTTTTAATTTTGGTTTATCCTTCATTTGATCACTTCTATTTCAAATTTTATTTTCCTGTCTTTATATCTTAAAAGTTTACCATTGAAAGGTTCTTCAAATAATATTTCAATGGCTCCAGTAGACTTCTTGATTTTTTCTAACCATCCCTTTATTACATCTTCCGTACTCTCGTCCGAGGATAATATTAGTTTTATCTTTTGTTCAATTGTTAGCTTATTGTCTTTTCTTGCCTGTTGAACATTTCTTATCAATTCCTTTATCAGCCTTTCTTCAAAAATTTCCGGGGTTTCCTCAAGGTCTAAGAACACCACACCACTCACTTCATTCACTATGAATCCCTTACCTTCTTCTGGTGAGGATACCCTTATAACAAGGTCTTCCCTTTTAAGTTTTTTATCAAGAATCTTTACAAAGTTGTTATTCTCTATTTCATTAACTATTTCTTCGCCATTCATGTTCTTAAGCGCTTTCTCCATATCTTTAACTTGCTTTCCGTATTTAGGTCCGACAACTGGATAGTTCAGTTTAACTTCGTAATTCATTTTTGCTTTTTCAAATTTCACATTTTTTACATTTCCTACCCTCTTAAGCAGCGGCTCTAAATATTTCACGTACTCTTCCAATTTTTCTGGTCCTGATATAATCATCTCCTTAACAGGGTGCCTGAGTCTTATACCCTCTTCCTGCCTTATGGCATTTGAAGTCTCTATTATTTTCATCATAACTTCAAACATATCTTCAATCTTAGTGTCTATTTTTTCGTCATCGTGGGCTGGCCAATCAAATAGGTGAATACTTTCCTTCCCTTCAAACTTTCTGAACAAGTCCTGATATATGTATTCTGTTATGAATGGTGTGAAGGGAGCCATAAGCTTCAGAGTATCCAAGAATATAAGATAAAGAATGTTTGGAACTCTTTTATCTTCTTTAATTCTATCCCTTACGAGTTTTATGTAGTTTCTCGATATATCGTTGATGAAGAATTTTTCTAGGTTCCTTGCAGCAGCGTAAGGTATCAGGTTTTCTAACGATTCGTATACAACCTTTTTAGTGCTCTCCAATCTTGATAATATCCATCGGTCTTCCTTCTCTAAGTCTTCTCCAATTTTTTCTGGTGGACCATTCATGAATGTTTTTATGTATTTTGATATGTTCATTAGGTAGTCAAGATTTTTTCTAATCTCTTTTCCAATATTGTATCCAAATAGAACGTTTTGTGTTAAGTTCGTCTTGGCGTACATCCATCTCATAACGTCTGCCCCAATTTTTTCAATCGCATCATCAAACCATATAACATTCTTGCCACTCTTATGCATCTCCTGTCCTTTCTCATCATAAACTTTTTCAAACATAAGTACTTTTTCATATGGAGCTCTGTTTTCCAGTACAACACTCATAAAGAGCATAGAGTAAAACCACAACCTTACCTGCTCTCTCATCTCAGAAACAAACTCTGCGGGGAACCATTCCTTCCAGTAGTTTCTATCTTCAAGATATTTTAGGGTAGAGAATGGAACTATGCCTGCATCAAGCCAACAGTCACCAACTTCTGGAATTCTTTTCATTTTACCTCCGCATTTTGGACACTTCAGTATTACGTTATCTATTTGTGGCTTGTGTAGGTCTTTGAGATTATCCATTCCAGAGATCGCCTTCTCTTTCAATTCTTCGAGACTTCCAATAACCGTCATCTCTCCGCAGTCTTCGCAAATCCATATCGGAATTGGAAGTCCCCAGTATCTTCTTCTCGATATATTCCAATCTCCCATGTTCTTTAACCAGTCGTTCATCAATTTTTTTCCATGACCTGGTGACCAGAATACGTTGTTTGCTTCCTCAATTAATTTGTCTCGTATTTCATCAACTTTTATGAACCAGGAATCAGTCATCCTGAAGACAAGTTCCTCTTTGCATCTCCAGCATGTTGGATACCTATGGGTGATTTCACCAATCTTGAAGAGCATTTTCTTCTTCTTGAGGTCTTCGAATATTTTGTCTCTAACATCTTTAACGTACATCCCGGTCAACCATCCAAATCCCTTTATGAAATTACCATATTCATCAAGAGGTGATATTGCTTTCAATCCAAGTTTTTTTCCAAGTTCAAAATCTTCTTCACCACATCCAGGTGCTATATGAACTATACCGGTTCCATCCTCTTCGCCAACATCTCCCCATGGAACAACAACATGCTCTATACCTCTTTGAGCTTCCAATTCATCGTAAGGCCCATTATATTTCCATCCAACCATTTCACTTCCCTTTAATTCTTCAAGCACTTTGTGTTCTCCAAGCACCTTCGATGTTTTTTTAGAAAGGTAATATATCTCTCCATCTTTTTCTGCCTTTATGTACATGATGTCTGGGTTGACCGCGGCTGCTACATTTGATGATAATGTCCATGGAGTTGTTGTCCACACCAAAAGATACTCATTTTTCTTTCCAATAAGAGGAAATTTCACGAAAACCGTTTTGTGTGTCAGGGTCTTATAACCTTCTGATACCTCATGTTGAGAGAGTGACGTGCCACATCTTGGGCACCATGGCAGAACTTTATGACCCTTATAAATCCAACCCTTTTCATAACATTTTTTCAAGAAATACCATATGTGGAGTATATTTTCATCGCTCATCGTGTAATATGAATTTTTCCAATCCATCCATTGACCAAGTCTTATTGACTGTTTTGTCTGGATTTTCGTTATCTTGTTTATCCTTTCTTTGCATTTTTCTATAAAATTATTTATTCCATATTTTTCTATATCCCTTTTGCTCTTCAGTCCTAACTCTTTTTCGACTTCAACCTCTATTGGGAGTCCATGGCAGTCAAATCCATTTTGAAACCTTTCATCAAACCCCTGCATTGCTTTGTACCTCTGATAAAGGTCTTTTAAAGTTCTAGCGTAGCCATGATGAACTCCCATTGGATTGTTGGCAGTAATGGGTCCGTCTATGAATCTGAACTTCTTCTTGCCCTTATTTTTCTTAGCAAGCTTTTCAAATATCTTGTTTTTCTCCCAAAATTCCAACATTTCCTTTTCTACTTTCCGGGGATCGTACATAAATTCACCTTATAACTCTTATTAATAGAATTTTATTTAAATCTTTAAAAGACGCGTATGATAAACATTTAAATTTAAGTCACCATAGATTTTATATCCTTCTGCAAAGAGTGTCCTTATGACTGATTGCGAAATTTGTGGTAGAAAAGCTACAAAGAAAGCCATAATAGATGGAGTTCTATTGGATGTATGTGACGAGTGCGCAAAACTGGGTGAAGTGGTCAATGAAACGGTTCAAATAAAACCAAAGAAAAGAAAGGTTGAGATATCGGACAATTCGAAGTACATCGATCCGCGTTGCCCACAGATAGTAAAGAGGGAGCGAGAAAAACTTGGGCTGACAAGAAAAGAGCTTGCAGAGAAATTAAAGGAAAGGGAAAGTGTCATAGCAAGAATAGAAAGAGGTGAACTCACCCCAACAATGGATTTAGCAAAAAAACTCGAAAGATTCTTTGGGGTAAAACTAATCATGGAGTACACGGAAGAATCATTTTCAGGTCGTCAGGAGGGGGATACTCTCACGATAGGCGATATAGCTGAGGTAAAGGTGAAAAAATGATAGATGTTCATTGCCATCTTGAGAATGAAGATTACAACAAGGACCGAGATGATGTGATAAAAGAGTGTAAAAAAGAACTCAAGGCAGTCATAACGTCATGTGCAAACCCAAAGAATTACAATTTAACAATGGATTTGATAAGGAAGTATAGAAATTTTGTCTTTGGTGCATTTTCGATTCATCCCATTTACATAAAAGATATGACCAAGGAAGAGAAAGAGGAATATTTCAATCTAATAAGGGATAACAAGGACCATGTAGTTGCGATAGGGGAAACGGGATTAGATTACTACTGGGTTAAAGAGGAAGAATGGAGAGAGAAGCAAAGAGAACTCTTCAGAGAAATGATAAGATTGGCAAAAGAGCTCAAAAAACCATTGGTTATTCATGCTCGTGACTCTTATGAGGATTGTATAGAAATACTAGAGAACGAGGGAGCAAGGAGAGTTGACCTTCATATGTTTGGTGGTAGAAAGCTCCTGAGCAGGGTTATTGAGAATCAATGGTTCATATCAATGAATGCGATCATTCTTAGAAGCAAAAATCATAAGAAGATAATAAGAGATATGCCATTAGATAGAATAATGCTTGAGACTGATTCACCATGGCTTGCTCCAGATGGAGGAAGGAACACGCCACTGACCATAAAGAAGGTTGCAGAAAAAATTGCGGATATAAAGAAGTTGGATTTTGAAGAGGTATGGAGAACATGTGGAAGAAATGCAGTTAAATTCTTCAATCTTCCAATAGAGTTATAAGGAAGAAATACATAATAATTTGAAGAGGTGTTATAATGTTGGGTATTGTTAAGGAAAAAGTTCATAAGAGGTCAGAAAGGAATATAGCTCTCTATGTTGATGGACCAAATCTGCTTAGAAAGGAGTTTAATTTGGATCTTGAGAACCTTAGAAAAAAGCTTGAAAAATACGGGAGAATAATAATAGCAAAGGTTTTCCTTAATCAATTTGCCTCTGAAAAGCTCATAGAGGCTGTTGCAAGTCAGGGATTTGAACCAATAATAGAGATGGGTGGAGAAAAGAACGAGCAAAAGAGTGATGTAGATGCATCGATGGGGGCATCTGTTATGGAAGGTGTCTTCAATCCAAACGTTGATATAATTGCAATTGCAACAAGAGATGCGGATTTCATGCCTGTTGTGCTTAAGGCGAAGGAGTATGGAAAGAAGGTTGTAGTTATAGGAGTTAATCCAGGATTTTCAACTGCCTTGAGAAATGCAGCAGACTATGTGGAGAACTTAAAGAAGTAGAGAAAGGTAGTAATCATACTACTCTATAGGAAATCTCAGTATTGCTCCAATTCCTCCCATCAGGTACAGTCTTTCTCCTTCTGATGTATCTCTTGATATTATTTCAATTTTAGCACCTGTTTCCTTTGCCATATCCTCGAGTACATCAACTATATCGGCCTCTCCAATTATTTTCATGGTATCACCACATTTAGGACATTTTTGATTTTCCTTCTCATTAGTTTTCACGAACTTCTTTTCTCTATAACCACATGAGCATTCGTATTCAACTTCTTCAATTTCAAGTCCTTCTGAGATAAGGACAGTTTCGACAGCCCCCATTTCTATTGCTTTCTTTACATCTTCTAATCCATATGTTGCTTTGCCCGTATCTCTCTTCAGCTCGTCAAAGAATTTTTCACACAATTCTTTCTCTTTTGCCACTTCAGCCTCTTTTAAAAGGTCTTGTGACCTGTTTAATAATTCCTCAAGTCCATATTCGTCACTGTATCCAATATCTTTTATTCCAATTATTTTTTTCTTTAAATTTTCTGGTATGTAGTTCTCATTAACAAATTTTTCTTTTATTGGTCCGGGGCCACCTACGATTATCCCTTTTATATCTTCTTCAGAAAAAACTTTTTTGAAGTTCTCTCCAATCTCTTTTAAGAAGTCATTAAGAAGTCCTGCTCTAACTCTTTGAAACCTTGCAGAACTCTGGCCACCTGCTCTCGTTTTACCAGGAACTATTGAATGAAGCCTCTTGATTATGTTTATTTTTTTCCCTCTTAGTATCCCAAGAGTCGCATCACTTTTATCAAGGGTTATGAGTCCATAAACATCTTTCTCCTTCATCATTTCTTCCAATGGGCCCAATTCAAATTTTTGATCGCACCAGTATAGTTTCATCTTTATCGGCTCCGGTGGCTCAAGAGCCCATATCTTTATGTCAGTCTCACCTTCCTTCTCTGAGACATTTCCACAAAAAATCACAAGACCGTTTGGTGGTGTTTGTCTGTAATGTTTTAAATATTGTTGTATTTTCGTTAAGGCGGAGATAACGTTTTTTCTCACAGTCTTGCTCTTCACGTTCTGTGTGAGTGATATTTCCTGCGATATAAGGTTGCTTATCTCGTTAAGATTAAATCCCTGAGGAATGTAAAGACTAATTAATTCTGTATGTCTTCCGCTCTTCTCTCTAAGCTCGTCCACGATTTTTTTAAGTTTGTATTTCTTTTCTTCCATAGTTAACACCTTAATAGAAAAGTAATAATTAAATTAAAAAAGATTACTAAATTTCTTCCAACTTCTTAATTAATTTTTCATACATGGGCTTTGCTATATTCTTGGCTTTCTCAGACGATATTCTATTGAACATGAAGTCAAACTTCTCTTTCACAGTTTCTTTATCTAATTTAGCAAACTTTTCAAGGATCGAATATGCATTGTTCTCGAAGAAGCTCAAGCTATCTGCATCTTTTAGTACATCAGCTTCAGGAGTTCCACCAGATTCATGATGTTCTATTAGGAATGTCACTTCTTTAATTAAGTTTTCATCGGCATTAATGTTTTCTAAAAAATTTGAGACTATTCTTGCGGATTTTTTCTGATGTTCCATGTAGTATTTTGAGTTTGGAGAGTGTCTTACTTTTTTAAAGTCATCCGCACATCCTTCATTCTTTAAACATCTGTCAATGTCATGAGTTAAGGCGGCTATTTTTAGTGCTTCATTGGCACAACTTTTTAACTCTTTAATCCAGTATAATGTTCGTTCGAGATGCTTTACTTCATCATCCTCACAGGACTTGGTGACGAACTCTCTAACCTTTTCAATTATCATTCTCTAACCTCTATCTTCAGAGAACCAATTCCTATTCCATTCTTTGTTTTTTCAAATTTTATTTCTTTAATCTTCATCGTCCATTTTATGTCATCTTCTATGAGCTTTATCTTCTTCTCAGTTTCCTTGTCACATTCTATTACAATCTCATTTAATTCTTGATTTAATGGAAGATTATTTTTTGTTTTGTGCTGCCTTAAATAAGTGATTATGGAAACACCAAGTCTGCCTATTTCAATTACTTCTTCGTCTATCTCTCCTGTCTCTGGCCACCTTGATGTGTGAATGGATTTATCTTTTTCGTTTTCTTTGAACATATTCTGATAAATCTCTTCCGTTATGAAGGGAATTATAGGTGCGTACATTTTGAGTATTCCCAAGAGGCCGTTGTAAAGCGTATATTGAGCTGATTCTTTTTCAACATCGTTATACAGTCGGTGCTTCACCATCTCAAGATAGAAATCACAGAAGATATTTTTGAAGAAAATTTCTATGACCTTACGGGCTTTGTTAGGATTATAATTTTTAAATGCTTCCTTACTTTCTTCAGCAGCCTTGTACATTTCATTCAGTATCCACTTATCAGTTACTCTGAGCTTCACTTCCTTTGGTTTGTAGTCCTTAAGATGCATTTCCACGAATCTTGACGCATTCCATAATTTTATGAGAATTTTTTTACCTCTTATTATATCCTTTTCCCTGTATATGAGGTCTTCTCCAAGGCTTGCCTCAGTTGTCCAATATCTAAGGGCATCTGCCCCGTCTCTCTCAACTATTTTTTCAGGGTCATCACCTATTCCCTTACTGCTACTCATGGCAAGTCCCTTATCAACATAAACGTATCCAGATATCATTATGTCTTTCCACGGTATTGAATTATTATGAAGATAAGATTTGAGGATGGTATAAAATGCCCATGTCCTTATTATGTCATGTGCTTGAGGCCTAAGGCTCATTGGAAATATTTTATTAAAGAATTTATCATCAATTTTCCACTTGGATACTATTTGTGGGGTGAGTGATGAAGTCATCCACGTATCCATAACATCCATTTCCGGTATGCACTCTGAATCACCATTGTCATATGGGCATCTCTGGATTCTTGGATCGACTGGAAGGTCCTCTTCCTTGGCAAGAACTACCTCACCGGTATCTTTTCGGTACCACAATGGGAAAGGCACACCGAAGTATCTTTGCCTTGATATACACCAGTCCCACTTGAGGTTTCTCACCCAGTCCTCGTATCGTTTTCTGTAATATTCTGGTCTCCAATTTATCTTTCTACCAAGTTCAATCATTTTATCCTTATGTTCCAAGGTTTTTATGAACCACTGCTTTGTTGGTATGAATTCTATTGGAGTTTCGCATCTCCAGCAACATCCAACAGTTTGTTCCAAGTCTTCTTGTTTTATTAGTAAACCAGATTCTTTTAGGTCTTCTATTATTTTTTTCTTTGCATCTTCTATTTTTAGTCCCTCATACTTTCCTGCAAGTTCGTTCATGGTACCGTCCTTATTTATTGATATCTTCATGGGAAGGTTGTACTCCCTCCACCACTCTATATCTGTAGTGTCTCCGAATGTACAAATCATGACTATTCCAGAACCAAATTCTTTGTCAACTTTTTTATCAGCCATTATTGGGACCTTCTGGCCGAATATGGGTACAATAGCTTTTTTCCCGACAAGATCCTTATACCTGTCATCATCAGGATTAACAAATATCCCAACACAGGATGGTAGTAGCTCGGGTCTGGTGGTTGCTATCTCTATTTTCTTTCCATCCTCCAATTCAAATAATATGTAATTTAGTTTTGTTTTCCTTGGTAGGTCCACAACCTCTGCCTGGGCGAGTGCCGTTTGATGGTGTGGACACCATAGAGTTGGTTCCTCCTTTCTGTATATCTCTCCTTTTTTATAAAGCTCTATGAATGACATTTGAGCCATCTTCACAGCATAGTCACTTATGGTTCTGTACAGCGTAGACCAGTCACATGAGAATCCTATATCTTTGAACGTCTTTGTCATTCTTTCTTCCAATCTTTCTGCGGCCCATTTACATTTGTCTATGAAAGTTTTCCTATCAACATCCTTTTTGTTCATTCCCAGTTTTTCTTCAACGTATTTTTCTGTTGGAAGTCCATTATCATCATAACCATTTGGAAGGAACACATTATATCCAATCATTCTCATGAACCTTGCAATTATTTCAAACTCTATGTAGTTCTTGGCGTGACCCATATGAAGGTATCCAGAAGCATATCTTGGCGGTGTATCTATGCTGAATACGGGTTTATCAGAATCGGGGTTAAATTTATATATTCCCATCTCTTCCCACATTTTTTTCCATTTGTCTTCAATAGACTTTGGATCATATTTCTTAGGTAACATAAAATCACATCTTAATTTTATTAAACAATAAAATAGTTTATATATTTAATTCTAATTGAAATAAAAATTAAAAAAAGGGAAAAAGAATTCTCACTTCCTTCTTCTATTCATCCTCTTTCTCTTCGCCCTGAACTCAGTTGCGTAATCCTTTGCCATGTCCCTTATGACATCCTTTAATCCAAGTCCAAGTGCTATTGCTAGTCCTAGTCCAAGCGAACCTATTATCACTAAGAGTATGTCGTTTACTATAGTTGGATTAATTCCAACCAACGGTAGTGCCACTGCAACTCCAAGATACACTATTAAGAAGAATATGGTCTTCCCTACTATATCAGAGTATATTGTTTTTGATGATAGTATTTCTTCCTTTATGTACAGTCCAACTCCGTATGCTGCAATTATTATTATTGCTGCTCCAACTACTCCTGGTATGAAGTATATTATTGTATGCATTACATCCACTAGGGATGATATACCAAGTACTTCTATCGCTGCATTGATGAATACTATATACAAGAACCATCTTGTTATCACATCGAACACTGTACTTGTCTTGAATTTAATATGTTCTTCCTTTTGGAGATACTTGTCTACACCAACTCTTATTAGAATCTCTCTGACCACTATTCCACTGATTTTTCCTACTATGTAGCCCACTATTAGTAAGATTATTGCTCCTATTAGGTTCGGGAGAAAGTCCAGGAACGAATACCAAAGGTTTGCTCCTATCGTTGTTAAAGCTCCCATTGCCATTTTTTCACCTAATAAAAATAGTGCGAATTGATTTAAAAATGTTTCTATATCAATATATTTAGAAAAATATCATAAATTTAATCATGGGCCCGTGGTGTAGCTAAGCCCTTAGCGCTCTAGAAAGGGAAGAGGTTACCCTAAGGGGAAACCGTAGGTGTCCCCTGGAGTGGTCTAGCATTTCAGCTTGGGGTGCTGGCGACCCGAGAGACTCCTTTCTTTTCACAAAAGAAAGTCGTCTACGGTCAAAGAAAACTTTGATAAAGACTGTGAAAAAAAGAAAGGGTGTCGGGAATTCAAAGATAGCTTGACGTGCACGAAGTGTACGTCATCGTGGAGATCTCGGCGGGCCCACCAACAACCTTTCTTTTAGAAAAAGAAAGAGTTGTACGAAAGAAAACTATTATTGATAGGAAAAATTAATTATGGGCTTGTAGCTCAGTTGGAAGAGCGCCGCCTTCGCATGACCCTTTACTCGGCGTAAAGCGTCAACGGAAACTGGCTTGGTGAAGTCAGAAAACTTGGATGACCCTTTACTCGGCGTAAAGTTTTGGAACTCAATGTTCCAAATACTTGAGATAAAATCTCAAGACGTCAACGGAAACTGGCTTGGTGAATGGTCTGAGAGCGGCGGAGGTCTCGGGTTCAAAGACAAATCCCTTTCTTTTGAAAGAAAGGTTTTTGTATTTCCCAAAGAAACAATTTTGGGCAAACTGAAAGTTTGCCAATTTTAAAAGGAAGGGAAGATATCAGGAATACCGTAAAACTGAAGGGGGCTTGCCCCCTGCAGGTTCGAGAGAGTCCCGACAAGTCCACCAAAATTTTTTGTTTTTAAATGTCGGTGTGTAGTAAGGCATCGATTTTTATCCTTATTTCTTTCTCAGGTCTTGAGTATACATTGCCTTGAATGGAAGGGAAACTTTTTTATAGATTGCATAAAAATTAATTTACAATGGACCCGTAGCTCAGCTTGGAACAGCTTTTCTTTCACAAAGAAAAGACTGTGGGAAAAGAAACTTCAGTCAAGTTTGTGAGAAAAAGAAAAGTGTGGGTAATTAGAGCGCTACGCTGATAAATTTTCCGTTAACGCTTCTGTGCGTATGCGGAAAAGGGCTACGTAGAGGTCGGGAGTTCAAATGAGCCTTTCTTCAAAAGAAAGCCTCAAGGGAAAGAACTTGGAAACTTTTCAAGTTTCCCTTATCTCCCCGGGTCCACCAACAACCTTTTCTTTCACAAAGAAAAGTGTTGTATGAAAAGAAACTCTAATTAGAATCTCAGATGCCTGGGTAGCTCAGTTGGTTAGAGCGCTAGACTCATAACAAAAGTTATGAGTGATGAGTCTGAGAGGATTATGATATGGTGAGAAATCTAGAGGTCGTGGGTTCGAAAACAGATCCCTTTTTCAAAAAAGGTCTCTGTACTTCCCAAAACTTGAAGACGCAAAGCGTTTTCTGGGGAAATGGTTGACCCACCCCAGGCACCAAGAATATTTAAGAAATTAAGTTTAATAATTCGAAGAAGAATGAAATTAAATATGGACTGGAAATTTGTTAAAGATTTTATAAGACCTGATTGGAGAAAGGGGATTGTTTTTACAGCAATATTGCTTTTTTCTGTTACGGGTATGATTTACGGTAGAACAATGGAGGTGTTTTTTCTAATTCATTTGGTGAGTTATATGCAAATAGGAGCATTTTTTGGTGTGATACTTTATCTCCTGGTTCTTGTGGTTTATTGGCAGATAATATCTTGTCTTATAGTTTATACATATGATTTAATCAGAGGCAAAAAGGAGTTCAGAAAAGAAATACTAATATTCTTAATAATCTTTATAACAATTTTTTCAATTAGCATTATTTAGGATTATGGAAAATGATGGAATACATACAACTCAGGTACGAGATCTCCAAATAAAAATTATTATAAATAAAATACTCCAATTATTATTGGTTTGAATGGAAGTTGCAATTAGACCCTCAAGGTTGTGGCCAAAACTTTTCAAGTATTATCTCATTGGATTTATCTTAATGGTGCCTTTCTTGTATAAAATATTAGCTAACTATAATTTAACCACACGGGAACTGGTTTCCAATTACTTAAGCGGCCTTGTAAGTTCCTCCAACATATCTTTAACTTCTATGAGGTTTATACATTCAATTTCCCTACCACTTTTTATTTTTGGGATGTTTCTCGTTTTTATTGCAGAGGTTAAAAGATTTAGGATTAAATATGTGTTCTATGATGATAGAGTTGTCAGGGAAGTCGGAATATTTATAACTGATATAAGGGATGTCTCCTACGATCACATAGACTACTTTCATACAAAAAGGACTCTTGCTCAGAGAATCCTAGGTACTGCAGATTTGAAGTTTAAGACACCTGGGGATCCAGAATCTATGGTGTTGGAAGGGGTTGGCGACCCCGAGAGATGGACAGAATTCATAATGAAGAAAGCAAATATATCTGTGCAGTGAACTACTCAATAACATTTTCTGGATTGCCTGAGACGAAGGAATTTATGTTTTTTGTTGTAGTCTCTAAAATCCTTTCTAAAGCCTCTTGGCTGTAAAATGCTATATGTGGAGTGAATACAACATTTTCTCTGTTCAAGAGTTGATTCTTTATAAGGTCTTTCATATATTCTCTTTTCTTCTCCTCGAGAAGTTTCTCTTCTTTTATCACTTCTTCACCTTCTATGACATCTAATCCAACACCATGCAGTATCTTCTTGTTTAGCCCTTCTATAAGTGCTTCGGTTTCCACCACGGCACCGCGAGACGTGTTAATAAGTATGGCACCTCTTTTAACCAATTTTATATTTTTCCTGTTTATGAGATGATGTGTGTATTTGTTGTGAGGAACATGAAGTGTTATTATGTCTGACTTTTTAAGAAGTTCTCCAAGAGATACGTACTTGAAGCCAAGTACTTCTGATAGCAACATATCCTGTTTTACATCATATGCCAATACGTTCATTCCAAATCCTTTGGCGATCCTTATGACATGTAGCCCTATATGGCCTGCCCCCATGACACCAAGTGTTTTATCCTTCAAATCAAATCCCTTTAAGCCTTCGGTTGAGTAGTTTCCATTAATTGTCCTTATATATGACTTGCATATGTTTCTTGAAAGAGATAATATCAAGCCAAATGTATGCTCTGCTACAGTATTCTCACCGTAGAATGGGACATTGCAAACGGTTATACCTTTTTTCTTACATTCTTTTAAGTCTATGTGGTCATATCCGGTTGACCTTGTAGTTATTAACTTCAGTTTTGGAAGTCTCTGAAGAATTGTTTTATTAATTTTAGAATAAATGAAAACTGATATAACATCGAAGTTCTTTATTTCTTCCACATTATCTGGGTTCAGTCGCTCCTCAAAGAATTTAATTTTATGATTCTTTAATTTTCTTTTCAAGAAGTTTCTTTCCCATTTTTTTGTCTCAAAGAATGCTATTTTCATATTAAAATAATGTTCAATTTCCAAATAAATAAAAAACTTTATTATTCCTTCATATGAATCTCTACAATGTCACCATCTTCCAGCTCGTGCTCTATCCCAACTCTCTCCCAATCGAATTTTGCAGAGGGTCCTTTTATCTTAGCGTACTTAAAGTATCTTAGGAAATCTTTATGTAATCTTTTGCATAGGTCGATCACCTTTGAGCCTTTTTTCATTATGATAGGATTATCAATTTTTTTCTTTCCATGTTCCTTTGTGTAAATTCTAATCAAATCAAGCTTCTTCCATATTTTTTTGAATAGCTCTTCCTCCATTATATCACTCTTGACGAATATGTATCTCTTAAAATTTTCCTTCTCTATTATTTTTCTAAGTTCCTTCAACTGCTGAGCTTCATCGATGTTTTTTCCCACAAGGAACAGGACTAATTCTGATGAGTGCGCTATTGAGAGAACTTCTCTTGTGAGCGTTGACGGGATCTCTATCATCTGTATTAGAATTCCCCTGTGCTTGAACATACCAACCTCCGGTTTGGTTGTTGTGTAAGGGTACTCAGCTATCTTAGGTTCTGCACCTGTGAACTTCTTCAAAAATGTTGACTTTCCGGAATTTGGTAGCCCTATTATTGATACGCGTGCACACCCTTCCTTTGGGATGCTCATGGATTTCCTGCTCAATTTTCTTTTCTTCATTTCCTCCTTTTTCAGCTCAGATAATTTCTTTTTCAGTTGTGCCCTGAGTTTTTCAGCTCCTTTGTGTGTTGGTGTCACTGAAAGAAGTTTTTTTAACTTTTCAATTTTCTCTTTTCCTGTGGCTCTGCCGTATTCTTCTTTGACAATGTACCATTCAGCTGGAAGATTCGTTGGCATAAGAAATAAATTGATTTTTAACTTTTAATTTTTATTTCGAGGATATATAGAGTTTCCCATGGAATTTTTTTCTTTCCTACAGCCTCAACTTTAAATTCAAATTCTTCAAAAATTTTTTTAACCCCTTTCAAGCCAGTTATGGAAGATATGACCATTAGGATATTTCCATTCTCCTTCAGGTGATTTTTTGCATCTCTTGCAAACCTTTTTATGATCTCTAAATTCTTTCCACAAGACCATTGCTCTGCTCCTTTTATTTTGTCATCAACTGGCAAGTATGGTGGATTGAAGATTATCAGGTCAAATTTTTCTTTAACGTTTTCAAATAGGTCGCTTACCACAAAGGAGGCGTTTCTTATGCCATTTATTTTTGCATTTTTTCTTGCCAGTTTCACAGCTTCAGGGTTTACATCCACACCTAAAACATTTTTTGCATTTTTTGATGCCACTAGTGCCTGAATACCAGAGCCAGTTCCCATATCCAGAACATCACCAAGGTCTTTCATCCCTTCGAGAAATTCAGCTAAAAGAAAGCTATCTCCCCTTGGCTCATAAACTTCATCATTCGTAAGAATTTCAAGCGCTCCAAACCTCATAAAACAGCACCTTACATATACCTTGAACCCAATAAAACTAAATAGTTAACTTTATATAGTATTAACTACATATTAGTAATACTTTAAGGAGGTGTTGAGATGAGTAGAGAAGTTGATGCTGTTTTAGGAAGTAGTTCTTTAGGACCAGATGAAAAAGTGGTTATATTGGAAAGAATAACATATGGCAGTGGTTTAGATAAACTTTATAAAGGATTAGATGGAACACCATTTGAATTGACAGACGAAGAAAAAATGGATATATACAAGCAGAATGCCTGATTTTTCTTTCTATTTTATAGTTTTTCTACTGTGACACAATTTGCAGCCATCACCAGGTATGAGGCAATTCGAGCAAACCAAGGCACCACACACAGGACATGTGCGAAGCTCGGCAACTTTCCCACATGATTTACATATTCCAATCATCTTCTCACCGAAAATGGGTTATGTAACGCTAGAAATTAATAGAAAATTAAAATAAAAAAAAGGAAAATAGTTTGCTTAAGCTGTTCCTGACAGCATTCCAGTACTTCTGAACGTTGTTCCAGGGCCATAATCCTGTAAGTAGTAAGTTATTGTAACATCGAATTTATATGTGTCACCAGCATTCAGCTTGTTGTTTGTTAGTGTTACAGTTTCAAGATCACTCCTTTGTCCAGCCGTTAGTGGTATACCACCTGTAGGTGTATAAGTATCTGTCTTTGTTCCTGACTTTACTTCTATTTGGGTTATGTTTATATCGCTACCTACCCTGTTTTCAAGTACTAATTGTAAGTTGCCGCTAGTATCTATTCCCCATGTATCTACCTGGACTTTGCTGAATCCTGTTTTGCTTTCTCCAACGATCTTTCCTGGAGAAAACACACCATAGTAGTAAAGAACTCCTCCTACTACTATTATTATTAATATAGCCCATCCATAGGTCATCAAGTACTCTAGTGCTGATTGTCCTTTTCGTCCGAACATGTTTTCACCTAAGAATATTTAGAGAATAGTCATTTATAAAGATTATCAATGAACTAAAATCCTAAAAAGCTACTAAACATGGACGATATGACGAATCTAACTCCAAAGAAAATCAGGAGGGCACCGCCTGTGAGAAATGGTATGTACTTCAATCCTCTTTTTTCTTTACCACTTTGTATCAAACCAATTATGAGTGCCCCAAATACTGTGGTGAGTATTATTGATGACACAGAAAATAAGAGCATATCACCACTCGATACTTGAGGGCCTTTCATTTTTATCATACCTGTTTGATAATATGGTGTTTTTCCTATTTGAGATGTCTGAGCACTCCACAAACCACTTATAACTTCTATGAAATAAACGGAAACCGCGAAAAGAACAGGCGCCCCTATAACGGATGCGAATATTATGAACATAGAATACATCATAACGTTACTTTTAATCTCCTGTTTCATCGCCTTTATATTTCTTATATCTGCTGCAGTTTCTTCAAGCAAATGTGCCATCTCTCCACCGGATTCTATACCTTCCTGGATGAGCTTTATGGTTCTATCCAATATATCTGACCTGACTCTGGTTCCCATCTCCTTTAAGGAATCAATCATGGATTTCCCACCGAATACGTTCTTTCCAAACCTTTTTATTTCTTCTTCCAGAGGCCCAAACTCAGGCCTTGCTGCAAGCCACAATGCTCGGTCAAGAGTCATCCCAGCTCTTATGTTGGCGGACATCAGCTGCAACGCATCCGGTAAGACCTCTTCTATTTGTCTTGCCCGACTATCCACAACAAGACTTAAGATGACGTAAAGGAACAACTGGAACCCGAAGAAAGCGCTTATCGCAATAATAACAGAAGTAAGAAAATCAAATAGGAACAATCCCAACAAAAAGCTTATCATGGCAAGTATAGAGGAATACAATATCATAAATCCTGAAAACTCCAATGATGAAATGTCTTCTATCCCCGCATACCTTAGTATATTCTTTAAAGATCTCTTGTAAGGTGCGAATTGTCCAAACACTCTATATATTCTTCTCATTTAAATCACAACTGAAGGTCTTTTGCTTTTAATGAATCCCATGAAAAATATCTGAAATAGAAATAAACCAACAAATATAAGTGAGAAGATAACTTTTGGTATCGTAATTCCAGAAAATGATGAGAGGATTATGAGGAATGTCAGACCAAGGCTGGGTACTATGACAGCTATTATCATATACAGCATTGTCCATGGGTTTAGTTGCTGGCCATAACTCTTTATTTCTGTAATTTGCTTTTGAGAAAAATCGTCCGTTATGGCTTCGAGTGTATCTCCGATGTCACTCCCAGCCTTTAGGGCATTCACTATTTGCCATATTGCCCTTCTGAAATAGATTGATGGGTTTCTCTCTGCTATCTTATTCAGAGCATCCACCTCATCCAATCCTCCGGTTACATCCTTTACAACTTTTTCAAACTCCTTTGATATTTCACCATATCCCGTGCTCACACCAACCATGGCATTGAACAGGGGTATACCACTTCTAACTTCTATGAGGATGTGCCTTAGGACAAAAAGAAGGTTCATCTCCAAGCTCTTAACTCTTCTCTTCGTAATGATGTGTGGATAAAAGCTCAGAAAATAAAATGTGACAAAGAAAAAGAATAAGCCAATTATAATACCCATTGGATCTAATACCCCCCTGAAGATTACGCTGAGTAGTGATGTTAGTCCTCCCAATAATACAGAATAAAAGATTGATGAGAATAGAACTATTCCCATGTACTCTATTGGCTTGATGTTGATTTCACTTTGATATAGGTCTCTCTTCAATCCTGGCACAAGAACAACAAGAGATTTACTAATCCATCTAAGTCTTCTCGATATACTCTTTGCTTTTTCTATAGGAACAGGGATAAGTGGTATTCTCTTCATGTTAATCTTCTCATTTTATTAATCCTCTTGCTCTCATCTCATCCAATAGTTTCTTTTCAAATATCTGTTTAGGTGTTTTATTTTTTTTGACGAGATTCAATACGTAATCTTTATCTCTATAATAATCTG
Organism: Candidatus Aenigmatarchaeota archaeon; assembly: GCA_021162085.1. Classification (GTDB taxonomy): domain Archaea; phylum Aenigmatarchaeota; class Aenigmatarchaeia; order PWEA01; family JAGHBM01; genus JAGGZI01. The sequence continues at coordinate 1,806 of JAGGZI010000014.1, read as the reverse complement.
CAATGACCTTACCAACAGTATTAACGGTCTTTATGTTTTGCTTTAGCATCCATTGAAGTATTTTTTTCTTTTCTTCTATGTTATCTTCAAATTCCTTGTCTGACATACCAGTGTGCATTCTTATTTCGTCAACAAGTCTCATGCTTATATCTCTCAGTTTAGCATTGGGTCTAACCCTCTCGATAACGTCTTTCCTTGGGTCCCAGCTATAAAGAACATTAACATCTACCTTTGATTTTCCTCCTGGCCTCATTGATGGAACGAATTCAGCAACCTCAAATGTCCTTCTTATGCCAAGCCTCCTGTGCCTGAACTGAACAACTGTAAGGTGCAGTGCCTCCAGCATACTTTCTGGCAATGATATGGGTGGATTTATCATTCTTCTCCTAACTTCATCGGCGGTATTTGCATGAAGGGTCGAATAAACCGAATGTCCAGTGTGCATTGCCTCGAAAAGAACTTCAGCCTGTCTCTGCCTTCTTATTTCACCAACTATTATCCTATCAGGTCTCATTCTCAGTGAGTTCACCATAAGTTCGAGCATGCTGACTTCTCCCTTTCCTTCAGGATTTGGCTCTCTTGTGGTCATGGGAACCCAGTGAAGGAATTCAGGAAGTTGAAGCTCTCTGGTATCCTCTATTGATATGATTCTTTGAGTTGGTGGCATGAAAGGGGTTAATGCGTTAAGCAAAGATGTTTTTCCAGATGCGGTACCCCCTGCAATTATCACATTTAGTTCGTATTCTATTGATAACCACAATAGTGCTGCAACCTCAGGAGACAATGTTTTTATTTCAGGGTCTATGAGGTGTACAATTGTCCATGGATTTCTTGCAAACTTTCTTATGGTTATTGTGTTTCCCTGTGTTGATATGGGAAACAACGTGGCATTTACCCTGTCCCCAGTCGTTAGATGAGCATCCATCAATGGATTTAGGTTTGTAATTTGCCTTCCAATCCTTCTTCCAATCATGGATGCGTAGTTGTAAATTTCTCCCTCGCTTTTTAGTTTTATGTTTGTTTTCAGCCATCCATACTCTTTATGATAAACCCATACAGGCTCTTCAGAGTTGTTTATAACTATTTCTTCTAAGTCATCATCCTTTAAAAGGAGTTCTATATCTCCAAGTCCAAACATCTCATGAACAAGTTGTCCCGCGAGAATGTCCCTCTTTTCCTTGGATATGTGTGGCATGTGTTCTGCAATGAGCTTGTCCGCTTCCTTAAGAGATCTCTCTCTTATATCCTCTATGACCTTTGGATCAAGTATCTCCCTGCCACTTATTCCAATGGACCTTATTAGTTTTTCTCTTATGGAGTTTAACACTGCTGAGGTGGCTTCCTTTATGATAGGTCTTATGAGCTCATAGGTTGGGACGTAGTCCTCCTTTTTACTGTATATCCTTACTATTGCCTTCACATTATCTGCGGATATTTCATATTCTTTCTCCTTTGACTTGGGCATAAGATCACTTCATCTTTTTAATTTTTTTCTTTATCCTCTTAGTTTTATTCTCTATTTTAGATTTCTTTTTATGTAAAAATTCTATTCTTTTGAAAAATTTTGACAATCCGCTCCTCATCTCCTTGACTTCGGGGGATTTTTTCTTCATCTTTCTTTCTATTATTTTTGTTTCCTTCTCAAGTTCTATTGCATTTTTCTCTACATCTTCTATTTTCCTTTCTATTTTCTTTATTTCTTTATCAAATTTCTTTATTTTCTCTATCTGAGATGATGGCTTCTTTCTCAGTGATACTAATCTTCTTCTGAGAGAGTTTAATTTTCTTTCGTACGAGGTCAAATCT
>JAGGZI010000037.1 GCA_021162085.1 Candidatus Aenigmatarchaeota archaeon | reverse complement strand
GGCATCGGCAGTTGCTACTATTTTAGCTTCTAATGTGTTGGGTTTTTTTGCTTCGCACATATGGGACTCAATACAATTAGAAACTTGTTTTATTATCTCAGGCGCATATCCATATTTCTTTAAAATCCTTTCTGCTTCTTTGGCGCCTGCTATATCATGTTGTTTAGGATCTACAGTAATTCCTATGTCATGTAATATCGCAGCTAGACCAACAACAGTTTCATTTGCCTTATATTTTTTTGCCAATTTTATTGCAATTTTGTAAACTATTGAAATATGATATTTGTAGAACCATTCAAAATTGGCAACCATTTCGTCGCCTTCCCTAAAGACTTCCTCTACATACTTTTTTATCTCATTAAAATCTGGCATAATAAATAATTAACTGACTCAAATTAAAACCTTTTTGGTTTTCTATTGAACCAAGCTTTCCACTCCCCCCTGTCTATATCCAACGCAACCTCTCCAGAACCAGAATAATCGTGGTTATATGGAAATTCACTTATTTTTATATTTGGGATTTCATTACTCAAAAAATCTTTCACTTCATCCAGGAGTTCAATATTCAAGTCCTGCGAGTAAATTATTACTCCACTGTTTTTATGTCCATCAAATACTTCAGCAAAATCTTTAAAATCAGAAAAGAACTTATCATTGGAAACTTGCATATAATGCCCCAATACTCCGTGGTGTTTGGGTGTTTCTCCATAAATCATGATAGCTGTGCACCCACCAAGTCCACGGGTTTTCAAAATCCCTTTATCAGAATAAGCAATATCATCTATATTCCCAACTTCAATTATTTTTCTCATAGAAACAAGTATATTGTTACTACTATTTAAGAGTTATAATCTATGTAATAGTCTATTGCTTCTTCCTCTTCTGGGCTGAGTGGCTCTTCCTTGATTCTTCTCTCTGGAAACTTCCTCCTGAAGAATACTCCCACTACAACCCCAGATGCAAGACCAAATAGATGTGCAGCATTGGCTATTCCTGATGGTTCAAACATACCAACCAAGTCTATCAATGCCCATAAAACTGCAGCAACGAACATAGGCATTGGAACACCGAGAACCCATACCGTCATTTTTGGCCTGATTGCCGTAAGCGCACCAATTATTCCGTATATGGCTCCAGAAGCACCAAGGCTTGCAGGATAAAAAAACGCAGCCCCAATACTTGCTATGATCCCTGATACAAAGAATGCTATGAGAAAGTTCCTTGAGCCAATTATGCTCTCAAGTATAATTCCGAATAGTGCGAGTGCAAACATGTTGAAAAATAAATGCTCAAAACTACCATGAAGAAATATTGATGTCACCAACAACCATGGTTCGTAAAGAACTCTATTTGAGTAAAGAGCAAACTGATCTGTTATCTGAGGAAAGATGATTTGAAGTGTGAAAATGATTGTACATATTATAACAAGCCATATGGAATAAAGCTTATTCTCCATTAAAACTCACCGATCTTTCTTTGTTTTTCATTTTGTTCAAGCTTCATATTTTTCAATATACTCTTCATCAACTTCTCTTTATGCCTTGAAATCCAGAAGTACGCCTCATCTCTTGTTCCCTTTGCCATGAGAATTATAACTCTTCCTGCCCTTTGCCTTCCTGTTCTACCCCTCCTCTGTATTGAACGTATCTCAGATGGAACTGGCTCATAGAAGATAACAAGATCAACCGAGGGTATGTCTAAACCCTCTTCTCCAACTGATGTGGCAACTAGAGTATTATATTTCAGGTCCTTGAATTTTTCCAGTATCTTTATCTGATCCTTCTGTGAAAGTCCCTCTTCACCTGCCTGGCCAAAAAACGCCACAGGCTTGCAACCACTCACACCCCTTAAAATGTCTATTATTCTTTTTACAGTGTCTCTATAGTGAGAAAATACTATCACCTTTGACCTTGAATATTGACGAAATTGCCCTTCTAATATTTTATAGAGTTCATCAAGCTTGGGATGCTCCATTCCTTTTCCATTTAACTCATAAACTTTTAAGAACACAGCCTCTATCTCTGGGTCTTTCATAACTCTCTTAACTGCCTTAGTCTTTCCAGATTCAGCAGATTTCTGCATCCTCTTTAAATACTCGTGCAATGACTTGATGCCTTGAGTCTCCAAGAGTTCAAGAGCATGCTCGATTTTAAGTGCCTCTGCAACAACAGACAAACCATGAAATATCTGCACAGGTGGTCTTGGTTTTGTTGCTATTATATTCCTTATCTTGCCTTGAATTTGAAGAAGATCTTTCTTCTTTAGGTCTACTGTATTCGTTAACTCCATGTTCTTCAGTCTTTCAAGCCTCTTCTTGAGGGCTCTCGTTATAAGTTTGTGAACCTCTTTGAACTCTTCTGGAAGTTCAAGCACCCTCCATTCTATATTCACTTTTTGTACATATGGTTTTACATCTTCATCGTCTTCAGTCTTTATCTCTATTGCATCAAAGAACAAATTCTTTTGCACCTGGCTGATCTTTTCTCTATTTCCGCCTGGAGAAGCAGTTAAACCAAGTATTCTTGGATTTTTTGCTCTCTTTATGTACATCTCGGCTATGAATGGATATGGATAATCCTTTATTCCCCGATGGCATTCGTCCAGCACAAGCAAGGAATAATCAGAGAAATCAAACCTTCCTGCTATCAGGTCATTTTGAATTACCTGAGGTGTTGCAAAAACTATCATGGCATTCTTGTACTCTTTTTCTCTCTGTGAAGGCGGAATTTTTCCTGTGAAAACTTTCATATCCTCTTCGGCTATGTCCATGAATTTTGAAAATGTTTTCTTATGTTGCTCAACCAATGGGCGCGTGGGAGCCAAGACCATAACTTTACCACCTATTTTATTCAACCTATGAGCTGCCAGAAGAATTGCACACGCAGTCTTTCCCATACCAGTGGGAAGAACTACCATAGTATTCTTTTTACTACATGTGTTGAGCAATGTTTCCTGATACAGTCTTCTCTCCAGAGAATTCTTTTTTATCAATGGATAATTGACGTACTCCATGCATTAATATTAGCTGGCAAGGTATTAAATGTTTAATGAATCGAACAAAAGAATTCAACTCTCTTCCTCTGGTATGGCAGTTGGTGTTCCACCAGCATGCCAGCTTTGCCTTGGTCTTACCTTCATTGGGTATATTCTTTCACTGTTGTCATCAAGTATCACTCCTGCTCCAGGCTCCCTTGGTAAGTTGCCAATATATTTTTGGATGTCATAAAGAAGATAAGTTTGCATTATGTTGCTAAGCGCTTTTATATCTTGTTCTGCTGTTATTCTATGTGATAGTATCAAATCTGCCTGTGAGATGGCATCTTCATGAAGCTTGTTGGGTCTCTGTGTTATTAAGACACACGATATTCCAGGTTGCCTACCCTGCTTTATTATCGTTAGAAGTGGTTCAGATGCGGCAGTCTTACCTTCGGCCGGTAGAAAATTATGAGCCTCATCTATTATGAGCCATGTTATAGGTATCTTGATCTCCTTGAATCCTGCTATAGTTTCTATTTCCTCTTCCCTTCTTGCTGCAGTTCTAATATTCTGTACTTTTCTTGATATCAAACCAACCAGGAGACTTCTAACGCTCCATCCTTCTGTGACTTGATTGAAGAAAGATACGTCTATTATTGAAACTTTTCCTGGACCAAGTAGGCCTTCAATGGACAAACCTTTTGAAGAAAAAATACCCCAATCCTTGGCAGAGTTAAACCTATTTACAAGGGCCATTTTTTCTTTCTTCTCTGAGTCAGGATCTATTGATATGATATCTATTATGTCATCAAGAGAGTAATTCCTTCCAGTTTCCTTGAGCTTCCTTATACATTTGTCCAACAATATTCCAAGCGGATCTATCATTGATATTCCAAAGGATAACAGCCAGTCTTCTACGGTCAATTCTGATGGTCTTATACTCAATATCTTATCATAAGGAATGTTATTCTTCTTGAACTGCTCTTCAAATCCCTGTGGAATGTAAACTTCCACATCAAATGAAGAAGGCTTTAATCCCCAACCCTCCAGTAACTCCATCTGCCTTTCATTTGGATTCTTCATAGACCAGAATATCCCCTGTGTGTCAATCATCAAAACAGAAAGGTTTTTTCTTATCTCCTCGGGAAGCTTGAGAATTTCTTCAGCAATCACACATCCAGAGTAAGACTTACCGGAACCTCTTTTCCCACATATTAACATGACATGCGGCCTTGCTACATCCAACCTTATGGGGTTTGTTAAATGAGCATTCTCTCCTTTTCCAACCAAATGTTTGCCCAAATAAATTGTTCCTTTGATTCCATACCTTTCCAGGTCCTTGGTATCTCTACCAACAACAATGTCTTTCAGTGGCATAATTAGAATTAGAAAGAGATAAATATAAAATTAAGACTTTTCTAAGCGCTTTAGAATGTAAGAGATTATAATTCCTGATAAGAATGATATAAAGCTGTAGTGCAGTTTTGCATTGTTTGGCATGATGTCTATTGAAAACATTACTATTAATGTGAAAAAAATTCTACTGAACCAATCTATGGCAGGTTTGTAGTCTGCCGTCTTAGGCCTTTCAGTAACGGGCCATTTATATCTTATGTAAGCCCTGTCAGTAATAAAACCAAGTATGAAGAGAAGAGAATATATCCAAACATCATCTAAAAACGCTCCCATGAATAGTCCGATAAAGGATAAAACTATGGATGAAAAGATGAACAGTTCCCTGTTCTCTACAGACCAATAGCCAAAAGCTATTATAAAAATTAAGACTATAATGTCATATAGTGGTTCCATAATTATTTTTTAGCAAAAAGAAATAAAAAGATTTAAATGAATGATATTCCAATCCAACCAATCAAAGAAGCCATGAATACGAAAAACCATACCTTTCTATCCCATGCCATCACCTTTGCACCATCAAGAGGAGGGATGGGTAAAAGATTAAACAAAGCTACAATCATATTAATTGATGCTCCCATTGAGAAGAACCACCATGAGTAAAATGCATTAAGAATTAGGAAAATCAATGCCAGAAATAAATTGGTTAATGGGCCTACAATTGAGATAACGCCATACTCCTCGTTTTTTATGCTTTCGTACTCTCCTTTCCATCTTAGAATTTTTAGCGAGGAAATATAAACTGCACCAGGAGCTGCAAATATGATTCTTCCACCACTTATTATGCCCAATATTAAGGCAAAAAGCAATCCACTTGGCCACATCTTGTATTCTGAGTATGCACCGAACTTCCTTGCAACGTTTCTATGAGCTATTTCATGAAGCCCAAAAGTAAGTGAGACTATTATGAAAGATGCTACGAGGCTTACAGCAGTTATTTTCGGTAGCGAAAAAAGGAATCCAAGAACTAATATGGAAATCAGAAAGTCTCTCACTTCCTTTTTTCTGTACGTCATTATCTCACCTAAAGAATTTTTACTTTTTCTCCTTTTAATAGATTTTTGAGACCACTTACATGCCCTGCGCCAACAACAACCAATATTTTTTTATAATCTTTGGATAGATTCTTTATGACATTTGCCATATGACGATTTCTCTTTACCACGAGCACTTTGTAGATGTAGGGAAATTTCTTTCTCAATAATTTTATTGCCTTGGCAACAACTCTCTTTGGCGGAACCTTCTTCAAGTCTATCTTCTCTCCATGCAAGCCAGCAAAAAGGGTAAAGACAACTAACTTGAATTTCTCGGAGAATGATACCTTCTTAATGTCTCTTGCTGTGATTGAGAAGTCTTGGTCTATGAGAAAGGTTGGAATTCTATTTTCATTAGAAATCTCGATTGCCTTCAGCATTTCCTCTCCAGGAAAAACTCCAGTCATTTTTCCAAGTTCCCTTTGGAGCCACGCCAAAAACCTTAGAAAAATTCCAGGAGGCCTTGAGAAATTTTTTGACTTCAGCGTATAATACCTCACTGGGTCAAGCTCGACTGCAACACAATCCGGATTTTCGTTTTCAATGACATTTTTTATTCTTCTAATACTTTCCGGAGCTATATGAGAGGTTCCAAGCAGAATTATCATAAAATCACTCTAAAAGATATTTAACAGCTTCATCTATATTTGACACTTCCTTAACGTTAATCCCTATCTCTTTCTCAACATTTACATAAACTTTTTTGTATTTTATGTTGCATACTTTCATGCTACCATACTTACTACATGTTTCAACTTTCTTATACTCGCTAAACTCTCCCTGACCCATTGGTACAAGAAAATGCCCATATCCCGCCTCCTTGACTGCTTTGCCCTTTGCAATTATTCCTCCAACCTGGCCAATCTTTCCATCAGATTCTATGGTGCCTGTTATAACTGTATCGTTCCTAATGGTCTTGTTCTCTATCACTGCTATAGTTGCTACAGCAAATGCTGCTCCAGCACTGGGGCCACCAACTAAAGTTGTATTTGGTATGTCTATCGTATACGTTATATCAGCATTCGTTATATTTCTTTCAATGTAATCCTCAGCAACCTTTTTGGCTATCTGTATGGATTGCTGCGTGTCTATCCAAAAAAGGATTGACTCAACGTCCACAAGAACTCTTCCATTTCCAGGAATAGCTCTTACAGTTAGATTTGTCAAGACACCATCTCCATTCTGATTTACTGCAACTAACTTAGTCTTAACCTCAGAAAAAATCTTGTAGTTCTCTACAGGAATAACCTTTACTTCTTTCTTCTCCTCTATCAAACCTACATTCGTAGGACCTTGAAATATAAGTCCAAGTCCGAAACCAGCAACGAATATGAATATCAATATCAAAGCAGATACAACATTTTCTCTCATTATAACACCATTAGTGGGTGGAATTCGCTTGGATGGACTTCAATGACACCATGGATTGACCACCGCTCCTTCTCCACTCCGATAACCCCTAAACATTGAATATTCCTGCTTAGGGCTGCTATGTCGGGTAGGATTCCTATCTCCCGATCCTGACCCGGTTCACAGGAACATCAATCCTAGGGGACGGAGCTTCGCAGTTAGAGCAGTGGGTCCATGATACCACGAAGCCTCTCCAAGCTTTTCGGCCGCCCTAAAGAGGACTTGGGCTTACAGGTGGCCCCTGGTCACCCGGCCTATTCCACCCTAAAATAATTCTGTTCATATGCTTAAATATATTTAAGTGAAAACATCCAATTATTTTTATGAAATTAAGGAATAAAGTTGCCATAATCACAGGTTCTGGAAGGGGAATAGGCAAAGCCATTGCCATAGAATTTGCAAGAGAGGGTTGTGTTGTAGTTGTGAATTATCTTCATTCTGAAGAAGAAGCAATGAAAACTGTTGAAGAAATAAAACAAATTGGCTCTGATGCATTTCCCATAAAAGCAGATGTATCCAAAATTAATGACGTAAAGATGATGATAGAAAAAACTCTGGAAAAATTTGGGAGAGTAGATATTCTTGTAAATAATGCTGGAGTTATAACAAGACCCGGCGACTACAAAAATATGTCAGAGGAAGACTTCAACAAAACAATCGATGTGAATTTAAAAGGAGTTTATAATTGCATAAAGGCTGTTATACCAGCAATGAAAAAGCAAGGTAATGGAAGAATAATAAATATAGCCTCTGTTTTTGGGATGCTTGGTGCGGCACCTGTAGCGGCTTACTGTGCCGCAAAGGCAGGAGTAATAAATCTAACAAAATCTTTTGCAAAAGAGCTTGCTCCTGAAATTCTTGTAAACTGTGTTGCACCAGGAACGATCGACACAGAAATGACAAGAGCCGGTGGAGAAGAACTGATAAAATGGATTTCTGAAAATACGCCATTGAAAAGAATTGGAAATCCCCAAGAGATTGGAAAAGCAGTTTTATTTTTGGCTTCCGATGATTCAAGTTTCATAACAGGACACACTTTAGTAGTAGATGGTGGATACTCTTTAAAATAGATAAAAAATAAATTCTTTTTATGCACTATCAAAAAATTGGCCAAGTCATCATTATCAACAAAAATGATAAAGAACTTGCAGAGAGGCTTCTGAAAGAGATTTCAAACACAAAAACAGTGATGTGTAAAGTTGGAAGTATAGAGGGGCAATTTCGTCAGCCACAATTAAAAAAACTTGCAGGGGATGGGACAGAAACTATTCACAAGGAGCATGGTTGCCTATTCAAATTGGATGTATCAAAAATAATGTGGTCTAAAGGCAACCATAGGGAAAGGATGAGAATCACAAGACTCGTCAGACCAGGAGAAATCATAGTTGACATGTTTGCTGGAATTGGATATTTTTCTATACCAATAGCGGTTCATACAAAAGCTAAAAAGATCTATTCAATAGAAGTTAATCCAATCTCCTTTGAGTACATAAAAGAAAACATAAAACTTAACAAAGTTAAAAACATAATACCGATTCTTGGGGACTGCTCAAAAGTTGAAATAAGAGAAGAGGTAGATAGAGTTTTGATGGGACTTCTTCCTTCTTCCAAAAATTACTTGCCGAAGGCCATGGATTTTGTCAAACCTGGTGGTACAATACATTATCATGGGATAGATGGTGAAGAACCAAGAACTCTTGAAAAAGATGTTGAGAAATATGGAACAGTAACGAAAAAAATAAAAGTAAAATCATGGGGACCAAGAAGACATCACTGGGTTCTTGATGTAAAGATAAATTCATAAAACCTTTATGTCTAATCTGACTTTCCATTTCCTTGGACCATATGGTAGAACTTTCTTCTTCTCTATTATCTCATATTTTTTACCATTCACTGCACTCTTTACCTTCTCTTCAAGGTCTTTGAAAAGATTCTTTTCTTCACTTATTCCATAAAGATGAATTATTGTTCCCTTCTTGGAATAGGAAAATGCCAGGTCTAAAAACTTGTAGGCGCTTTCTGGCAATGGCATTATTATTCTGTCAAACTTTTCATTTAGAGAGGGACAAACATCTCTAACACTCCCAAGCACAGGAACTACCCTGTTATCAACTTTGTTTAGATGAACATTCTTAACTGCATACTCATGGGCTTTTTTGTTCAATTCCACTGAATAAATTATGGAAGCGTTGGATTTTCTGGCTATAACTATTGGAAATGGTGCAACACCACCAAACATGATGAGCACCTTCTCTCCATTTCTAACTTTTTTGGCTATTCTTAATCTCTCCGAGCCTTCCCTGACCGAAAAGTAAACCTTTTGTGGATCAAGAAGAAACCTACATCCACTCTCCTTGTGCAACACTTCTGTATTCTTCTCACCAAAGATTACCTCATACTTTCTGAGCCTCAGTTCACCTTCTCTTGGAGACATCTGCTTCAGAACAGACTTTACATTCTTATGAACTTTTGTTATAGCTTCAGCAATGAGTTTCTCTTTTGAGTGCAACTCTTCGGGAATCTCTATAATGGCAACAGATTTTTCTTTAGATCCTACTATATCAAATGATTTAACGAGTTTTTTCAGCTCATCATCAGTTAATTTCCCATTTAGGTACTCCTTTAGATTCATAATAAATTTAAATCATCCTTAACTTATATTACTTATGCGACTGATGATTATTTCTGATGTACATGCAAACCTTCCAGCACTTCAAGCAGTCTTTAAAGACCTTAAGCATAACTTTGGCCTGGTTGACTACGTGCTTTGTGCAGGAGATTTGATTGGTTATGGGCCATATCCAAATGAAGTATGCGATGCCATGAGAAGACTGAAAAATTTAATCTCAGTGAAGGGTGAGCTTGATCAGGCAACCATTGATGGAAATCTGAAAGGTCTGGAGGGGACAGCAGCCGAATCCATTAAGTGGACCAGAAAGGTTATAACTCAGGAAAATCTTGATTTTCTTGATTTTATGGATACATACAGGGCCCTGAAAATTCAGGGATTGAAAATATTTTTAGTTCATGGCTCTCCCTCAGACTTTTTAAATGGAAGGATAAGCAGACTGGAGACCCTTGAAAACCTTGAGAATTATTTTCAAATCACAGGAGCAGATATAATAATATCTGGGCAAACACATATACCATTCGTAAAGGAATTATATGGGAAGTATGTCATAAATGCTGGCTCTGTTGGTATGCCAACCAATGAGAATCCTAAGGCAAGCTATGTCTTTATGGATCTGGACAATATGGAAATAAATTTTAGAAGAGTTGGCTATGACATAGATTCTGTAGTGGAAAGGATGAGAGAACTAAACTTTCCAGAGGCAATTATAAATAGATTCTACTTTGGTTAAATTTTTATTTTACTGAGTATCTCAGCAAGGAATTTTATTATAATGTCTATGAAGTCTAGCTTAGGTAAGGGCTTCTCCACATTTACCTCTTCCAATACCCTCTGATTGTTAACCAATATGCTAACGAACTGTGGCGTGCCTGTACAATTGTCTATTACCCTTAAAGGTATTACAAATTCCTTTTTTTCTCCATTTCTCATATTCTCCACTATGCTTTGCTCCCCAGACAATTCGTTGCTTACATTAACTTTAATCAAGAAGTTATTTTCATCAAAGTTATCCACTATGAATGATATGTTGAAGTTTTCTCCACATTTGACTTCTGTTGGCTTTCTTATATTCATAATCTTGAAGTCTAGATTATTGCTCACCAGTATATCTCTTCTCACGAGGTCTCCATTCTCATCAACAGCAATTATGTAATGACTTCCTCTTTTATCTGCAACTATAAAATTATCTTCGACTGGAAGGTCAGAATAAATCTTGTATGGAGATTTTGAAACAACAGAATACCTTATTTTATCTCCAATTTCTGCACTTGTCTCACTTAGGCTAATATCAAGAAAAGACGACTTTCTTTTTCTTGGATTCACTTCCAAGTCCAGTGTCTCGTCATTACCCAGGAATGTATAAACATCTGCAACATCATAGTATTCATAGTTTTCATCTAGATCTCTCTTGGACCTTATTACAAAGTAATAGTTTTTAACTTCTCCAGGACATATTGATATGGTCTTCTCTTCCTGAACTGAGATTATTGGATTTCCATTCGTATTAACTCTTGGTTTTATTTTTATGGATGTTGCCAAGCACCCGTTACTCCTTGCCTGAACACTAACATTGACTACTGCATACTTTCCTGGTCCTATGGACTTAGGATATGTACTCACTGTTGTATAAAACTTCTTGTTTATTGGGCTTGTGTTTATGAGATTAACTGATACAGATGGCTGCCCTACCTGAATGTATGGCTTTTCCTTTGCCAAATACTCTGCAGTTACCTTGACTTCATTGGCATCAAGAAAATTACCTAATTTTATGTGAGTTGCATCAATCCATCCTATCTCATTCCACGTTGGGTCTACAGGAATCCAACCACCTAAATAAACCTCTGCCCATGCATGATATCCCCATCCATCCTTACTATACACTATACCGGCTACATATCTTGCAGGAATACCTATTGATCTTGTCATGGCAATGAAGAGATTTGTGAATTCATCACAAGTTCCTTTTCTGTTCTGAAATACCCATATAGAAGATTCAGTCTTCAGGGAGTATTTAGAATCGTACTTAATATTGGAATGCACCCATGAAGATATCCTCGTCACGGCATCAAATCCATCACCACTATCTTTGGTTAGATTTATTGCAAAATTTCTTATATCGTCTGAAATGATTGCATACTTGCTATCAGAAAGATATTCCCATGTATCTTTGGGAGGGTTGTATGGCATCATCACTTTCTCAGGTATAGAAAACTCAGCATAGTTCTTTACTCTCATCTTTATATCGTAATCCCCCGACTCAAAGTTCTTCCACAGAAGTTCAAGTTCTTTGTTTCCATACTTGTCTATTCTGATATGATAAGTTGGAACTCTTTGTGATATTACTCTGAAATTAAAATAATTTTTTGGAATTACATACAAGGAATAGCTCAACTCATCTAAAGTTTCAGATGAAATTATCCCAGAATGAAAGTCGACGTATGCATCAATGTATCCTATTTCCTGTGGATTGAATTCATCTGCCCTGACCAGAGATGCGGTCATAATCAAGAGTAGGACTATGAGGAGTAATTTTTTCATAAAAATATTTCTAAGATGCGTTTATATAAAACTTAAATCTTTCAATGGAATCTATGAACGATTTCCTATTGCAGTAAGAAGCACTTCAAATCCTTCTTTCTCTATGGCTTTAGCAACTCTATTCTGCAATTCCTTACCAGGCGTTAGCGCAACCATATATCCACCTAGCCCACCACCTGTCATCTTTGCCCCATATGCACCATTATCTCTAGCCAATTCCACTAGAAAGTCTAGGTCCTTAGAGGAAACCTCTATCTCCTGAAGGAGTCCATGATTTCTATTCATCAATAATCCCACTTCCTTCCAATTTTCCTTTTCTATCGCACCTCTGGCATCATAAGCAAGCCTTTCTGCCTTTTTGAAAATATCCTCATATTTCTCCTTGTATATGTTTTTTCTTTCAAGAACACCATCAACTGCCTTCTTTGTGTTTGCAACCACACCAGTATTTCCCATTACAATCTCAACCGGCTTGCTAATACTTATCTTCTCTACTTCCTTATCTCTCTCGAACCATATTAGACCACCAAAAGTTGCGCAGGAATTGTCTATCCCTGATGGATTTCCATGATATGCCTTTTCTCCCTCGTAGGCAACTTTATTTATCTCTTCGTCAGAGTAATCCAGTCCAAACTCATCTGAGATTGCCCTTGCAATTGCTGCACAGCTTGCTGCACTTGCACCAACACCACTCGCGGCTTTCAGACTGCCGTGAAGCCATATATCCAAATTCTCATCAATATTCATGGCATTCTTAATTCTCTTTATTGACTCAACTTGCTGTCTATACTTCTCTCTCTTATATCCAGGAACCGCATCCCTGCCATCATGAATGACGTCCTTATTCCCATCATACACTCTAACTTCTGCAATCGTCTCTTTGTCTATTGAAGAAGCTATGGCTGGAATACCATAAACAACGAAGTGCTCATTGAACAGTATTACCTTTCCATATCCGTATCCTATTCCCATAAGTAACACCATTTATTCATGACTTAGAACTTCAGCTATTTTCAGTCCAAATTCTGTTGCTGCATGAGGACCGCTGCACGTTATTATCTTTCCATCCTGCTCAACATCTGCCCCGGTATATATGGCTCCATGCGCCTCCAGGTTGTCTTTTTCTGATGGGAATGATGTTACATGCTTTCCTTCAAGAATTCCAGCATTTGCAAGTATGGACGGAGCTATGCATATCGCGCCAATAACCTTACCCTTCTCGTAAGCCTCTTTAACAAGATTCAAAATTTCATCATCGTGGAAGTATACGGATGCTCCAGAGCCACCTGGAAAAACCAAAGCATCATAATCGTCTATATCAACATCCTTCACATCCTCATCCACACTCACGACCACACCAAGCATACCTTTAGCACTGTCGACCCCTTCAGATGCCACTGTAACAGATGCGCCCAGGTCTTCAAAAACCTTTTTAGGTTCTAATAGTTCTTCATCTCTAAATCCAGAAGGAGCTATGACCATCAATATACTCTTTCCAGTCAAGTCCATATTCTCACCTCCAAAGCTTGTTTTTTCTATATTACCATTGCCTCCAATACATCCTGAAGTAATTAAAACTAAAGCCAAAAAAGCAACAATCCCCCACTTCATATATTAATTAATATAAATTTTTCTATAAAAATGTAAGCTTTCATTTTAGAAATGAAACCTCCCTTTATCAATTTTAAGGAGATAAAACTACTTTGGTATTATTATCCCATCTACATTTTCGTATCTGCCCTTAAGATAGTACTTTCCAGTGAGGGCGCATATCATTGCATCGTATTCATCCTTGTTTGCGGCCTTGCCTCTATTCAATCCAAATATTTTTTCGGAGGCATTTGCAAAGACCTCTATGACATTATAACCATGATCTCTGAGAATTCTAACCAGCATTTTTGCCCTTCTTGTCAATGGCTTCATGCCAGGAAACAGGGGAGATAAAGGTTTGAACCCTCTCTTGAGGAGCTTCAATTCTCCAGGGCGATAAAGTCCGCTCTTTGGAAAATCAAAAGGTGCATCTATTGCTATAACATCTACTTTCTTTTTAGAATTCTTCTCATCAATCTCATTTAAAATTTCTCTGTCAGTGAGGAGGCGCTTAACCTGGACTTTATCCTTCTCTCCATCTTCTTTGCTCACGACATCAAGAACGCAGAACCCTGTCTCATTTGTCTCAAGTCCAGCAAGGTCTATGCCAATGATACGCATAATTATAATTTGGGAGGACTTAATATAAATTCATCTTAGCTTGAAGTTTGAGTATATTTCTTCAAGAATATAATCCATATTAGGTGTGTCAAAGAAATTTCTCTCAGTATATATATTGGCTCCTGATTGATAGGCAAGTCCCACAAGTTCTACTAATCCTTCTGGCAGCTTCTTTGGAGCAACTGGAGCTATCTCTCTCCAATCTGGAATTTTCCTGACTCTTGCCAACTTTTTGGCATCATTTATGTAATTATACCACTCTCTGTCGTTGACCATATACCAATTCCTTAGTATCTGCTTGCTGAACGACTTTCCATGTGTGGTGAATCTATTCTCATCAGGAGTTCCTGCAACATCTCCGAGCATTATCTCTCCATCAACATATATGAATTCAACTTTTCCATCTAAATGCTCAAAACCAACCTTTCTACAATGGTTAGTTATTATATCACCAACTCTTCTTGTATAATCCTTCATTCTCCTAAATTCTTCATCACTTAATCCTGATATATCAAGCGCCTCTTCGTCATCCAGATATCTATCCGAGCTTTCAAACTTTGTAGAGCATTCTATAATAGGTTTTTTTAGCCTTATATTTTCATTCGGCCATTCATCAAGATTCATACCAACTTCCCGTGGAGATTTTCTTTTTCTCAAGGATGAACCAGGCGGGATGCTATATCTGAAAATCCACTCGAGTGGTATCACTCTCACTGCCTCCTTAGTATAAGCCTTATAATCAATCTCCCCACTGGGCTTCACGTGTTTTGGCCCAGGTATATTAACTAACTGAATTCTCATTTTGTTGGTTGGCTCCTCGAGTTCATCAAGTCTTACAGCTCTTCCTCTATTGTCTATGAGTCCAATATAATGAGTAGGTATATTATAATCTTCAACGAGTTCAAATGTCTTAGCACCAAAGAGGGTAAGAGATTCTCCCTTCCGGGGTATATCTTCTATATAACCATAATCAAAAACAGAAAAACCATCACTAAACTCAAACCTACCAACACCAGCAACTCTTTCACCAGGGGATACTTCCATCACAACCCTTTTAACACTACCCATGAGAATCAAGAATTATTTAAATCCTAAATATTAAATACTTATCGGCTATAGGTGTTATTATGGTTTTGGAAAAATTAGGTTCTGCGCTGAAGGAAACCCTTAGAAAGATAACAAGA
The DNA here is from genome assembly GCA_021162085.1 of Candidatus Aenigmatarchaeota archaeon. Taxonomy (GTDB): domain Archaea; phylum Aenigmatarchaeota; class Aenigmatarchaeia; order PWEA01; family JAGHBM01; genus JAGGZI01. Next base: position 6,643 of record JAGGZI010000037.1, on the reverse strand, counting down.
AAGGGATTTGTGGATAAAGAGCTTCTGGAAGAGATGAGTAGGGATATTCAGCGCGCTCTTCTTCAGTCAGACGTCAACGTTAAGCTTGTTTTTGACCTAACTCAAAGAATAAAGAAGAGGTCCTTAAGCGAGAAGCCACCAACGGGACTGACACAGAAGGAACATGTGATAAACATAATTTACGAGGAACTTGTGAAATTCCTTGGTGGAAAGAGATCAGAAATCCCCTTAAAGCCTATCAGGATACTTCTAGTGGGTCTCTTTGGCTCTGGAAAAACAACCACTGTTGGAAAGCTTGCCCTATTCTACAAGAAGAGGGGCCTTAAAACCTGCATGATAGCATGCGATACATTCAGACCAGCTGCATACGAGCAATTGATTCAGATAGGGAAGCAGATAGGCGTTCCTGTTTTTGGAAATCCTGAGGAAAAGGATTCATCCAAAGTTCTAAGGGAGGCACTTAAAAAGGCAGAAAAATATGATGTTAAGATAGTTGATTCCTCTGGAAGAGATGCATTGAATGACGAAATGATAGAGGAAATTAAGAAACTAAATGAAATTCTAAACCCTGAAGAAAGGATACTCGTTGTTCCAGCGGATCTGGGACAGCAAGCAGAGAATCAGGCAAAGAGGTTTCAGGAAGCCCTGAACATAACGGGAATAATAATTACAAAAATGGATGGAACTGCAAAGGGTGGTGGTGCATTAACATCCTGCGCTGCAACTGGAGCACCAGTTAAATTCATAGGAACTGGAGAAAAGCTGGATGCACTTGAAAAATTCGATCCAGAAAGATTTATATCCAGATTGATTGGTTTTGGTGACTTAAAGACGCTCCTGGAGAAGGCAAAAGAAGCAGGAGTTGATGAGACTGCAAAGAAGATTGTATCTGGAAAGTACACGTTAGAAGAATTTTATGAACAAATAGAGAAGGTGCAGAAGATGGGACCACTTTCTCAGGTGGCAAATATGATACCTGGATTCTCAAAGATAAAGGCACTTGGGAAAGTGCCCGACATGAGCGTTCAGGAAGAGAAACTAAAGCACTTTAAATTCATAATAGATTCCATGACTCCTGAGGAGAAGCAAGAACCATCAATAATAGATGGCTCCAGAGTTAGGAGAATTGCTAAGGGTTCAGGATGCAGTGAGTCTGAAGTACGGGAATTACTCAAACTTTACAAGCAAAGTAAGAAAGTTATGAAGATGATAAAACCTGGAAAGGGTGGAATGAGATTTTTAAAACAATTTGGAATCAAATAGTTTCTAAGGCTTTGGATTATTTTTGATAGCCTTATTGGATTCTCTCTCAAATATGGCCAAACCAATGGTTGATATTATAACAGTTGTTAGAATTACTGTAAAGACTACATCAGAGAATATGTCTGTGCCTGGAATCTTGTACTGGACAAATGGCATTGAGGCCAAAACTGCTGCGGCCAGTCCTCTTGGGTATATGAGAGTCATTGTTATCTTATCGTTTCTTGTAAGTCCCTTTCCAATTGTTGATATCACCACTGCTCCGTATCTCAAACCAAGAAGTATTAAAGAAATCAGTATTCCATACACGATGAGCTCAATTCTTGACATGCTAATCATTACTCCCATCAAGGTAAAGAAGAAGGTTCTCACAAAGAAAGTTATGTAGGAGTTAAACATTCGTGTCTCTCTGTTCAGACCTGCAAGTACATGTTTTATTTTTAGCATCTTTCTTACACTACCAACATTTCCAAGTACAAGACCAACCATAAATGATGCTATTGCTCCACTACCACCCACTAATTCAGAAAGCACATATATCAAGAATACAAATCCTATGGTGAGCATGTAATGATACTTATACTTAAAGAATTTGTGCCATACACCACCCCATAATACACCCGCAGCAAATCCCACAACAATGGATATTGATAGCAAGCTCACTATTTTGGTTAGTATTACGTACCCCGTATTTATTCCTGGTGAGAGTATGAGCGTTTGTATCAGGACTAAACTGACTATTATGACTATTGGGTCTGTTAGAACGGATTCCATTTTAAGCATTATGGAAGGTTCCCTCTTTATTCTCTTCAATTCTTCAAGATTTTCTAGTGTTGGTACAACTATTGCTGAGCTCGTTCCACCAACTATGGAACCAAGGAGCAAAGAGGTTATTGGGTTCAACCTAAATACAAAGTAAGTTATCAATCCAACTACAGACGCAGAGAGTATAAATCCTATTGTGGTTAGAAGGAACACACCTCCAGACTCACGAATCAACTTGTAAATATTTATGGAGGAACCTCCCTCAAAAAGAATTGTTAAAAGGGCAATCGCAGAGAACAATGGAAAGTAGTTCACAAGGGCACTCGCATTTATTAAATTTAGGGCAGGCCCAATTATAAATCCGAAGGCCACAAGCCATATTATGTCAGGTATCTTCGTCTTCTTGAAGAAGTAATTTGAGAAGAATCCTATGCCTATTATGAGAGATGTTAAAATGAATGCGATATTAACGTCCATAAAATTAAATTATGTTCAATTACTTATAAAAGTTTGAGAGAATCATAGGTTCTCTTCTTTTTGCTTTAACCAGTTCATCCATTTCTTGTAAAACTTCCTTGCAATTTCCTTACCTTTCTTTGACTTTATCTGCCTGAACTTCTCCTCAACTATCTTCTTACAGGACTCTATTATTTCTTTCTTGTTCTCTCCCATCCAGAGACGAGCCTCGAACCATATTGGGAGGGTATTTTCCAGAAATGAGAGGTTGTCCGCTTCTCTGAGAATCTTTGACTCCTTTGTTGGTGCAGTTTCGTGCTTCTCTATGAGACTGACAACCTTCTTTATCAATGCCTTTGGCGCCTTTTTCTTTTCTAAAAAGTCTTTGGCTATCGCAGCACTTCTGTCTTCATGCTTTTTTCCTACAAGATTCTTATAGCCTTCTCCTTTCCTGAATGCCCTTTCTATACCATGGAGAAGTGCAGCTATCTCAAGGGCAGTTGTATCTCTATTGGTTCCCTTAGTTATCTCAAGAAGGTATTCCCTTGTTTGAAGAAGATGCCTTATCATACCTTCGGCTATAACCTTTGGTAGGTTGCTACTCTCAAAGCAATCAATCATGAATTCCTCTGCCTTTTCAACAAAATCTTCATCCCTCATAGGCATCATATTCCCAGCTCTTCACCAAGCTTGGATGCACAAATCCTTAAGTACTTGCAGTTTATGCAGTCGTTTCTTCCTATTGGGCATTTTATTTCTCCACTTCTAACCTTTTCTATAAGAAGATTCCTTAGCTTGAGTTCCCTTTCCTTGGAGTTAATCATATAAATATTATGGTTTAATTAATTAATAAGTTTTCGGTGGATAGAATGGCGTTCTTCATGTCGAGAGATGGTAGATCACTTAGAAAGGGATGCAAAGCATTTGACAAAAAATACAACTTTCTATGCCCTGAAGAGAAGTCCTATGAAAAATGCGTTCTCCACTACGAAGAATGTCCCAAGAGAAGAATCGTTGAGAAGTATAAACTATAATTTTTTATTCTAATAAACTAATGTGATAGTATGGATGAGAAGAATTCTGTCTTAAAGAAAGCAGTAGAAATACTTAAGCTTGGTTATGTCTGCGACCATTGCCTCGGAAGACAATTTGCGCAATTGTTGAGAGGATATGAAAACGAGGAAAGAGGAAAAATAATAAGAAACTTTCTTGCACTTGTCCTTGATGCAAAGGAGAAGTACGATATAGACATGTCAAACTTCGAGGGAATAAACTTCAGGTTTAAGGAAGCAAAGGAAAAAAAGAATAAAAGATGTGTGGTATGTAAAAACTTGTTTGACGGCCTGGACGAGTATGTTAAAAAGGCTGAAAAAAGTCTTAAGAAAATAGAGTTCAATAACTTCCTCGTTGGAACCAAACTAACCAAGGAATTGGTAGGAATAGAGGAGTGGTTATGGGAAAACGTTGGAATAGAATGGTGTGAATCCATAAAGTCTGAAATCAATAGGCTTGTTGGGAAAAAAATTGAAGAGAAATTCAAAAAACCGGCTGAATTTGAAAGACCTGATGTCACAGTAATATTAAATCTGAAGAAGAAAGATGTTGAAGTGAAGATAAACTCATTGTTTCTTTATGGCGAATACAACAAGTTAGTCAGGAACATTCCACAGACCAAATGGCCATCAGGAAAATACAAGACCTCCGTGGAGCAAATAATAGCAAAACCGCTGATAAGGCAGATTGGAGGTACGGGCCATAAGTTTCATGGAGCAGGAAGAGAAGACATAGACGCTAGGTGTCTTGCATGGAGACCCTTCGTGTTGGAGGTCCTGGAGCCAAAGAAGAGAAAGATTGACTTGAAAAAGCTCAGGGAAGACGTGAATAAGAGCAAAAAGGTGGAGATTAGAAAGCTGAAGGTTGTCAGTGGAAACATAGTAGAAATGATAAAGTCTGTTAGACTGGATAAAACGTACAGGGCATTGGTCAGACTGGAAAAAGACGTAAGCAAGGAGGATTTAAAGAGGCTGTCCATCCTCAACGGGAAGGTTATCTATCAGGAGACTCCAAGGAGGGTATTGCACAGAAGGGCAGATAAGTTGAGGAAGAGAGAAATAAAGAGTATCAAATGGAAAAAAATTGGAAAAAAGAAGATCGAGATAATAGTTAAAACTGAAGCAGGTACATACATAAAAGAACTTGTATCGGGCGATAAGGGAAGAACATATCCCTCGGTTTCTGAGATATTAAGGACATCAGCTGAAGTTATAGAGCTGGATGTGATAAAGATAGATAAAGATGAGTTGAAAAAAATATAGGCCCTCTTTTAAAGACTCTTCAGATTTTCTATCATTTCATCAAAGTCTTTCCATGATAATTCTACGCCATCCAGAGGAAACGTCATTGCAAACCTGTACGCTGCTGGAGCATCTTCTATGTCTTTAATCCTGAAGACTCCCTTACCACAAGAAACCGTTTTTTCTCTGTATTCGTCACCGAATTTCTCTCGGGCCATGTCCATTAAGATGTTATATCTTCTGAACATCTCCAACAATGTGACCCAGCCTATAATTTCATCAAAAACCAATAAATAAATTTCTATACCAAAGAAAACAAATTTAAATATACAATTCTCTAAATAAGTTTAAGGTGTTCAAAAATGGTTAGGAAGACCAAGGGATTTAGAAGTGGGACAAGAAACAAATTGAGAAAGAAAGGGAAAAAGAAAGTAACTGTTAATCAGTTCTTAGAGGAATTTAAAGAAGGAGAAAGGGTCTTAATAAAAATAGAGCCATCGTCCCATAAAGGAATGCCTCATCCAAAGTTTAAGGGAAAATATGGCACGGTGATTGAGAGAAGAGGCAGAGCATACATTGTTGAGATCAAGGATGGCAAGGTTAAAAAGGACATCATAGCCAATCCTGAACACCTTAAGCATGCATAGGTGATCATGTGAAGAAAATATCTGAAGTTTATGTTCCTGCACCAGAGGCTTTGAATAGCCTTAAGAAGAGGAAGGCTGAGGAATTAACATACGAACAAAAGATATGTCTTGACTTCCTGAAAAAACACACAAAGCTGAATGTATCAAAGAGCAGAGAGCTCATGGAAGAGTTACAGAAAATTGGTAGAATAGATGCCAGGCAGGCGTCTATGATAATAAATATCATGCCAAAGACAAAGGAAGATATCAAACTGATATTTTTAAAGGAAAGAACCATACCAAGAGACAATGAAATAGAAAAGATACTGGAAGTAGTGAATAAGTATGCCGAATAAAGATGTATTTCGTGATGTTTATGAAAGACGAATGGGTAATCATATTGGATTTTTTGCCAAATGGGCATCCTGGAAGAGGAAAACCAGAACCAATAGCTCAGGCGGTTGGGGAAAAATATTTCTCTCTTTTGGAAATAGTACCCAAGGATGGAGTAACGCTAAGTCTTGGGGATCGGGTATACATTGGAGATGGGGTAAGAGATAAAGTAAAATACATAAAAAGATCTATTTCTTTGAATGAACTAACCACAGTTTCAAGGTCTGAACTAGAGGAAGTTGTGAAAGACATAGTTAGAGAGGATGAGGGAAGATTCATAAAATTCTTTAATGAGTCCGGGCCAATAAGCACCAGGATGCACTCTTTGGAGCTATTACCCGGAATAGGAAAAAAGCACATGTGGGAAATCATAAAATTAAGAAAAGAAGAGCCATTCAAGAGTTATGAAGACCTTAAGAAAAGAGTTCCATCAATACCAGATCCTCAAAAAATGATTGCCAGAAGAATAATGATGGAGTTAAAGGGGGAGGATCCAAGACACAGATTATTCGTCCTTCATAGGAAAAGAGAATTTGACTGAACTAAACTTTGCTCATCATAAATATTGAAACAAAAAATATGATGACGCCAACTAATGAAAATAGTATTATCCACTTGAGCATCTTTGGATCAGAAGCCCAACCAAATGGTATTGGGCCTATGAATCCACCGAACCCAAATTCAATTTTTCCGCCTTCCTTCTCGGCACTCAGTACAAAACCAACGATTATAAGGATTATCGCTATGAAAAGCAAAACTACTCCCAAAATTATTAGATCTTGATACACGATTCTCATCTCACAAAATATTGATATCTATGAAAATATTTAAAAAATATGTAAAATACAT
>JAGGZI010000009.1 GCA_021162085.1 Candidatus Aenigmatarchaeota archaeon | reverse complement strand
GGCTGCTCAAGTTGTACAAATTGCAATACAGAAGGAACGAGTGCAGGGAGGACTGGCGATGGGTGCTTGGGAGACTCTTACATAGACTATTATTGCTCAGGGACATCCTGTTTATATAGTACACATACATGTGATTCAAGGTGCTATTCCTGTGGTGATGGAAAGTGTGATAGCAGCTGTGGTGAAAATAATGATAATTGTCCATGGGATTGTTCAGTATGTGGTAATGGAGAATGTGAAAGTACTGAAAGTGTGAACACTTGCCCACAGGACTGTTGCCAAAGCGATTGCACCGCAACTTACGATAATACATGTCATTTAGAGTGTAATGGATATAATGGATGTGCTATGAATCCGTTATGTAACGGATATTATAGAAATGATGAAATATGCTCCAGTAATTGGGAATCTCTGGCAACCTGTTGCGAAGGTGGTTTTGAGAACTGCTCATATATTCTTGGTGATGGAAATACCTATGGATACTATGAATGCTGTAATGATAATAGAGGGATAGTTTATCATAATTTCTATTGTACAGGCTCTGGCGGAGATTCGTATTGTGTTGAAAGTTACACCGGAAGTCAGGCTGAGTGCAACACGGCTGATGAGTGCTGTCAAAATTGTGATGATACTAATACAAGTTGTTATTGTTCTAATGGATTATGTCAATCATGCTCACCTAGTGAGGCTTGCAGTAATTATACATGTAGTAGTATTTCTTCGTGTGATGATATAGACATCTCAGCTAAGAGATTTTTTGAGGCTATTCCCGGAGTAGAAAATGAGATGTACTTAACTCTAAACAATAAGAATGATGTTCCTTACTCAGTGCATATATACATTGAGAATAAATACGAATATGGGACATGGAATTACTCCTTTGAGAATGTGACATGTATGAATTTTAGAGAGTATATAGATTCTGATGGGTTTAAGGAATCGGTTCAAGATATACCATCAAACGGAAGCTGTGAGATAAAATTCAAATTCACACCACCTAAAGATGTCACTGCCGGGAGTTCATACAGAATGATAATAAATATTAAGGACTGCAGCTCTGTATGATCACTTTATCCACTTATCCAACCTACTTTGGAGTCCTTTACTCTTTTTTATTTTCTCTATCGTGTTCTGTATCCTATCCTCAGAGAAGTCATGCTCATCACACAATATTCTCTTTATTTTCTCCTCGTTTGGTTGGTTCCAAACTAATGAATAGTCTTTATTTAAAGGTGGATTTTTAAAGAAGTTGAAAATCTCCTCTGGCGATACATCATTAAAGGTCCAGTTCTTTTTTAGATTTTCAAGTAAAACGGAGGCGTTTTCATCCTTTTTAACCATCTCTAACGCTCTCTTTGGTCCTATTCCCTCTATGCCACCTGGGTTAAAATCTGTGCCTATATACATTCCTAATATTATGAGCTGGTCGTGAGTTATTTTGAGTTTTTCCAGGACATCTTTTAAACTTATGAGTTCAGGTTTTATCTCTATATATTTCTCCTTCCCTGATAGTTTTCTCCTTCCAGTGATTGTTATATTCCTCAGGAGGATAGATGCCCCAAATAGTAGCGAATCAAAGTCCTGTGATGCCGATGCCCATACGTCACCATTCCTCACCATGAATGCCGCCTGTGCTTCTCCCTCTGACGGTGCTTGGACAAAAGGAATTCCCATGGCTTCTAAGAGTTCCTTGGAATCTTTTATTATGTCTTCATCTACTCTTACGCCTTGCTGTGCCCATTTCCTTGCCTCTTCAATATCACCTCTTTCAAGGGCTTCTTCATATTTTCTTCGCGCTTCTTCTCTTCTTGATCTTCTTTCAGCATTTGTAGTTTCTTTAAACTTTGGTGGCTCCCCGTCAAAAACGTAGCATGGTTTTATGCCGTATTCAAGCAGTTTGGCAGTCCTGTAAAAAATTCCAGAGAGATGGGAAGTTATCCTTCCTTTGGAGTCCTTCAACGGCGTTCCGTCTGGTTGCCTTATTATAGAAATAAATTGATATAAGACGTTCATGGCGTCTATTGCTATCTTTCTCCCGGTAAGGTCGGATATCTCTATGGTTTTCTTTGCCCCTTCAATGAGCTCAGATATGTTGACACCCATGATAATCAGAATAAAATAAAGAAAAAGAAATTAATAAAGGTTTAAAATTTTGTGTTTCCACATCTTCGGGGTTGCATTTCTAGAAATTTATTTTTTAAAAAATAAAAAAGGTTAGGAATAAAATCCTTGCTCATCTTCTATAGTTATTGGCTCAGGTGTTTTGTATTTCAATGCAAGTTTTAACCCAATTAATCCCTGAGCATGTTCAATGAGTTTTTTATTTGTAGTTTGTAATAGTTCCCACGATTCTCCCTGATCCCAGCTTTCTGCTATCGGTTTTTTTCCAAACGTACCGATTTTAACATAGGCAACCATCTTATTTGCTTTCATATTCTTATCTCTCTCGACTTTTATTTCACCTTTGGATTCATAAACATCTCTCATTAAATTTTCACCAGTACAATCTTCATCAAAATAAGTGTCATTGTTTACAGGTCCTAATGGACTGTATGTAAGGTCAGAAGACAATTGTGAATCTTCTTTTTTAACCTTATCCCTTGGAGGCTTAGAATATTCTCTTGAAAATAATTTTCCAAAATATTTTGCAATAATAGGGACATCTTCTCCTTCAATTTGATTAATACCATTTCCGGTAATACCACCAAAATCAACATAATCTTTCATTTGCATCACCTCTGATATTACTATTATGTAGTTACTACTATATAAAGGTAACGGTTATGAAGAAAGAGTTACTTTTTAGCTTATTGGCCCATTCTTCCAGAGGTCATCGTTCATACTTCTTCCTACTTTCTTCTCCCATTCCTTAATTGGTATAGAATACTTCTTCCTGATCTTCTCTCCAAGTCCTAGGCCATTGTAAGCGCAGAATGGTATTATTCCTTCAAATGTTGTGTAGTGAATTACACATCTCTTCAGCCTCTCTATGTTCAAGTTCCATGGATCCTGGAACCACATTGTTCCAATGTAAAGACTCTTCTTGTGGAATTCTCCAAGAGATTCGTAGTCACCCTTAGTTACGGCATTTATTATTATCTTGGCTAAGTTCAGTTCTTTTGGTGCTTTTTCCTTGTCTATATATTTCCCTACATTCTTCATGAACGATGCCGCTATTCTAACTTTTTTAAGTACACCTCTTTTCTTTGATAGTTCATCGATGAATTTCATGAGTCCTTCAACGTCTATGAACCTTGTCACTGGAGTTATCTTACCATTCTTCGTGAAGACATAAGTTGCTCCACCACACATTGGATTTGCCGTGAATTCAACCTGCTTTTCACCTTTCAATGTTTCAACAAGCTTAGATATGGGATAAACAAATGGCACCGGATAAAAGTCATCTTCTGTTATCTGGCCATCAAGTCCCTTCTCTATGGCTTTCATCATCTCTGCATAATCAACCCTGAACTTCTTTATGTATTCTTGGTTTACTTTTTCTAACCTTCCCGCGAAGGCAATTGGCTGGAAATTGACACCCCTGACAACATCTATGTTTTCTATTGCGTATTTTATTATATCGGCAAGTTCATCAAGATTTGTCTTCATGACAACGGGCACTAGAACTACACTGTTCAATCCAACTTTTCTTAAGTTTTCTATAGCTTTCTTGTTTTGCTCTATCCATGGATTGGTCTTTTTAGAAACTCCATCAAAGCTCATGTAAATTGTGTTGACTCCTGCCTCCTTTATCTTTTTACACAGTTCTATATCTTCAGATAGTTTGATTCCATTTGTATTTAATTGGACATGGACGAATCCTAACTCCTTTGCCATCTTTATGATTTCTATGAGGTCGTCTCTGATTGTTGGTTCTCCACCAGTGAGTTGGATTGCCTTGGAACCGACTGGTTTTTCATCTCTCGCCTGTTTCATCAATTTCCTTATTTCCTCCAGTGTTGGCTCATAAACGTAGCCAGATGCCCCAGCGTTCATAAAGCAATACTTACATCTCAGGTTGCATCTGTTGGTTAGCATGATATTGGTTAAGACACTTTGAGAAAGATGTTTTGGATAAAGCTTCTCCTTCGGTGATAACCAGCTCTTTATCTCCATATTGGAGACTCCATCGCCATCTACCTTATACTTAATCCATTTATGATAAAGTTTAGCATCACTAAAGACAATTGCCTTAAAGGAGCCGTGTTTTTTACATTTTTTTCTGAGATAAATCTTTCCATCTTCTTCTATTAGTTCTGCAGGTATTTTATTTATCTTGTCCTCCTTCAGACATTCAGGACAAACACTTTCAGTTTTTTCAAGAATCTTTATCATCATTTCACCCCACACAACTTTTAAAACTTTTTAAAACTTGTAAAATATTTATATACATCTCCTATATAAAGGTAACTATGAATTTCGATGAGGCAATTTCAATCATTTTTTCGGCCCCCGCTATAGCAATTTATGTGGTCATAATTTTTTCGCTCTTTTCGCCAATTGGCCTTGGTCGTATGGGAATTATTGAAAGTTTAATGGTTGGAATATTGTTTTTGTCGATAATTCCAATTGGGGTTATTTTTGCTGTCGTAGGAAACTTAACAGGTTGGAATGTCTTTGATAGAAGAAAAAGAAACAAGATTTATCCATTTGTCATTGTAAGCTACGTAATTGGTGCTGGAGTATTCTGGTTTTATAACAATCATATCATGTTCATGATATCGTTGTCGTACATATTTGTGACGCTATCTCTTATGTTCATAAATTTTTTCTGGAAAATTAGCGCCCACACGGCAGGTGTTGCTGGTCCTGTAACCGCGCTGGCTTACGTCTTTGGGTGGAGTTTAGCATTTCTCTATATTTTTATACCACTTGTTGCTTATTCCAGGAAGAGACTTGGATCTCATGATTTCAATCAACTATTGGCTGGGACATTAATTGCAATATTTATAACAATTCTCATATATTTTATTTGGTGGTAACATGGGAGATAAAAACCCAGAGAAAGAAATCTATTCACTGTTTTCTAACGTTGCTGCATCTCTTGGATACTCAGAGGTTCATGGAAGAATAATAGCAGCGTTACTTGTTGCACAGAAGCCTCTGTCACTTAACGAGCTCAGCAAAAGAATAGGTTACTCAATGTCCTCGGTGTCCTTAAGTCTCGACTTACTTGAATTGCTTGGAGTTGCTAAGAGAATGAAGAAGCCAAATGATAAGAAGCTTTACGTTGAGTTAAAGGGAGACCTCCTAGATTGTCTGAGGAAGATTGTTTTATTCAAAACTCAGAGAAATGTTGAAGAGACGCTAAGGGAATTCAAAAGATTCAAGAATGACAAGAGTATAGGTAAACCTGTTAAAATATTGGAGAAAGAAATAAAAAGGCTTGAAAAATATATAAATTTGTTATCAAAAGTTAAACTACCATAAGCCTTTCGTGAGGCTACCGCCTTCAGTCCTATGGACAAAAGGCTTAATCGAAACAGAAATATACTTATGAAAATGGGGCTGTAGTCTAATGGCAGGACAGCTGGCTCCAGTAAGCTTTTTAGAAAAAAAGCTTAACCAAAAACCAATAACTGGAGCGTTGACAAATATTGGATGATAGAAGTCAGCTGTTAAATTTTTCCGTAAACGCTTTTGCGCGAAAGCGGAAAAGGATTTGAAGATACCAGCAGGTCCCCGTTCAAATCGGGGCAGTCCCACCATTATTTTTCAAAAATGTCAAAGTGGTTGTTTGGAATATCTTCCACAAGTAAAATTTCTTCATTTTTATGTATTATGCTTGTTACTCTATTTCCATCCCCATATGTGGTTATAATAGTCCTACTAAAAACTATTTTTCTCATGTCGTAAAAAGTGCTCTTATAGACAACTGTCAGAATCTTCTTTAATTTTTCTGATTTCAAGATACCCGCCAATTCCAAAAGGCATTGCAAAACCTGTGCCAACTGGAATTTTTTTCAGTGAATCCATGTAATTTTTCATGATAACCAAAATATCTAAGATGCCAAAGGATTTAAATTTGACCTTCCACAATCTTTATAAAGGTGAATAAAATGGAAACGAAAATTGTCAAGATAGATGTTCCCGAAGGTTGCAACATAATTCTTGGTCAGGCACATTTCATAAAGACAGTGGAGGACCTATACGAGTCCATAGCAGAGACAGTTCCAACCGCAAAATTTGGTGTGGGGTTCTGTGAATCTTCTGGGCCGTCTCTTGTCAGAAGGACTGGTAATGACGAAGAGTTGGTGGAGATTGCATCTAAAACGGCTCTTGAAATCGGTGCGGGTCATTCATTCATAATATATCTAAAGAATGCCTATCCAATAAATGTTCTAAATAAAATAAAGAGTGTCTCAGAAGTTTGCAACATATATTGTGCCACCGCAAACCCGGTTGAGGTTGTGATTGCGGAAACTGAGCAGGGTCGCGGGATACTTGGTGTCATAGATGGTTCAAAATCAAAGGGTATAGAATCTGACGAAGATATAAAGCAGAGGAGAGCTCTACTTAGAAAGATAGGATACAAGTTGTGATTTGATGCAGAACGAATGTATTTTTTGTAAAATCGTCAGTGGCGAAGTAAGGTCTGAGAAGGTGTATGAAGATGACGATGTTGTTGCCTTCCTGGATGTGAATCCGAGTGCTCCCGGACATACGGTAGTCGTGCCAAAACAGCATTTTTCATCGATTCTTGATATGGACGACGACTTGTTGTGCAAAGTTTTCAAGGCCGTTAAAAAGGTTACAGGAATGATAAAGGAGAGCCTAAATCCTGATGGATTCACAATAGGTATAAACCAAGGAGAGGCTGCTGGCGGAAGAATTCCACACCTGAATGTTCACATAATACCAAGGTTCAGGGGTGATGGGGGTATCGTCATTCAAATGGTTGTCAGGAACGTGCCAGAGGAAGACCTTTCAACAATTGCTGAAAAGATAAGGTCTTCTGGAGGGGAGATTTCAACTTATTTAGAGGAGCGTGTAGAAGAGAAGCCTAAGAAACTTGAAGAGGTTCTGCCAGTAGAGAAAGAAGGTCCAACAGGAGAGATGAAATTTCATCTTGAGCCTGAAGAAGAGAGAAAGAAAGAGGGAATTGATGAGAAAAAGCTTGAAGAATATGAAAAGGAAGAATTAGAGGAAAAAGAAAAAAAATATAAAGGCAAAAAGAAAATAAAGGATAAGGAAGAGGAAGAACTTGAAGAGATGGAAAGAATCCTCAGGCAGATGCAAATACCAAGATAGATGTTGAGAACGCGCCGATGGTCCAATGGCTAAGACCCGAACAATTTTGGGGTAAGCCTTCCAAGCTCGTGATCCGGGTTCAAAATTGCCTTTCTTCAGAAGAAAGGGCAATAGGAAAGAACTTGCAAATCTACGATTTGCTGGGAATCCCGGTCGGCGCACCACCCTGCAATTACCACCCTCTTTTTTTCTAAATCCCTGCAAATATAGGGAATTTTTATGAGTAAAATAGACGTGCACATGTACAAGAGAAGGTTAGAAG
>JAGGZI010000046.1 GCA_021162085.1 Candidatus Aenigmatarchaeota archaeon | reverse complement strand
TCCTAAGGCTCTGGATATCTGCAAAGAAGAATCCCCTCCAAATATCAAAATAGGAGATGTAACTGTGAAGTGTTTTCTTTACAGAAAATAAGGAGGTGTATAGACAGTGGAAAGAGAACCTTATAAAAATCCCGAGCTGCCTGTGGATATTCGTGTGTGGGATCTTTTGAAGAGGATGACATTGGAGGAAAAAGTTGCACAACTTGGGACAGTATGGGGTTTCGAAGTTTTGGATGAAAACAAAAAATTCTCACGAGAGAAAGCGGAAAAATTACTTAAACACGGTATAGGACAAATAACAAGGCCAGGAGGTTCTACTAACCTAAAACCTGGAGAAATGGCAAAGTTCATAAATGAAATCCAAAGATTTCTGATTGAAGAGACAAGATTAGGAATACCCGCCATCATGCATGAGGAGTGTTTGACAGGTTGCATGTGTTTGGAAGCTACTATGTTTCCACAAGCCATAGCTCTGGCAAGTACTTGGGACCCCGAGCTCATAGAGAAAATGGCAGAGAAAATAAGGGAAGATATGAGAAAAGTGGGAGTCCATCAGGGCCTAGCACCAGTTCTTGATGTAGCAAGAGATCCTAGATGGGGAAGGACGGAAGAGACGTATGGAGAATCTCCTTATCTGATAGCAAAAATGGGAACAGCCTATGTTAGAGGACTTCAAGGGGATAACATCAAAGAAGGTGTGATCGCGACTGTTAAACATTTCGCAGGGTATAGTTCATCAGAAGGAGGGAAAAACTGGGCACCTGCTGTCATTTCTGAAAGAATTTTGAGAGAAATTTTTCTCTTCCCGTTTGAATGCGCTGTGAGAGAAGCAGGAGTTCTCTCTGTCATGAACGCTTATAATGAAATCGACGGCGTTCCATGTGCTTCCTCTAGGAAGCTCCTAACTGAAATACTGAGAAATGAAATTGGATTCGAAGGAATAGTAGTATCGGATTATTCTGCGATAGATATGCTCAGAGCATACCATAAAATCGCGGTGGATAAGAAAGAAGCTGCAAAGCTTGCTTTAGAAGCAGGAATTGATATAGAGTTACCAAAAATTGATTGTTATGAATATCTAAAGTCACTGGTTCAGGAAGGGATAATATCTGAGAAATTGATAGATGAAGCTGTTTCTAGAGTTCTAAAAATTAAGTTCATGTTGGGTCTTTTCGAAAAACCCTATGTAGATGTCAAAAACGCCAGATTCGACGATCACAGAGATCTTGCGCTTGAAATTGCTAGAAAATCAGTGGTGTTACTGAAGAATGATGGAATTCTTCCAATAAAGAAGGATACGAGAAGAATAGCTATTATAGGACCATGTGCCAACAGTGTAAGGAATTTAATGGGAGATTATATGTATCCAGCGCATATAGAAGTTTTCACAGAATTAGATATGGAATCCTTGAAAGTACCTAAACCTAATATCAATGAAATCATGGATCATTACAAATCAAGGATACCGACTATATTGGAAGCTATCAAAAAGAAAGTGCGTGGAGAGGTGCTTTATGCCAAGGGTTGTGGAATCATGGATAGTTCAAAGGAAGGATTTAAAGAAGCAATTGAAATTGCAAAGAAATCAGACATCGTAATTTTAGCAGTCGGTGATAAATCAGGATTAACAAGAGATTGCACATCAGGAGAAACAAGAGACAGTGGCACACTCGAGTTACCAGGAGTTCAGAAAGATCTCATAATTGAAGTTACTAAAGCAGGTGTCCCCACTGTCCTCATTCTTGTAACAGGAAGACCGTATTCCCTGAAAGATGTTGTTGACAAGGTTAACGCAATTGTTGAAATATGGTTCCCCGGGGAAGTGGGAGGGGAAGCCTTGGCCGATGTGTTATTTGGAGATTACAACCCCGGGGGTAAACTTCCCATAACTTTCCCTAGAAGTGTGGGTCAAATTCCTGTTTACCATTACCAAAAACCGTCTGGTACGATGTCATATTGGTGGAAGGATTATGTGGATGAGAATGTAACACCTCTTTTCTCATTTGGACATGGCCTTTCCTATACAAGATTTGAGTTTTCAAATTTAAGAATAGAACCAGAGACAATTCCTACAGCTGGAAAATTTGTAGTAAAAGTTGATGTGAAGAACATAGGTGAAATAGAAGGAGATGAGGTTGTACAATTATACGTAGGTAGAGAATACGCTAGTGTTACACGCCCTGTTAAAGAATTGAAGGGATTTAAAAGGGTATCTTTAAAGCCCGGTGAAAAGAAGACAGTTGCCTTTGTGGTTCATGCAGACGTCCTGGCATTTTATGATAGTAACATGAAGCTGGTGGTTGAACCAGGTACTTTCAAGATAATGGTGGGAAGTTCTTCGGAAGATATAAAATTGTCAGGTGAGCTCAGAGTGATAGGAAATAGGAGAGAGATAATTGGAAAAAGAGTATTTTTCACTAATGAGTATGAAAAATAGTGGTTAATTAAAGTAGCATTCAGCCAAGAGCATCATCTATTGAGGAATTATTTCATGATAATAGCCTTGGGACAGATTGATATTATTTGGGAAGATGAAGAGAAGAATAAGGAGAAAGTGAAAAAATTTACAGAAAAAGCAAAAATTCTGGTATCTGATATGATCTTCTTTTCTGAAATGAGTTCCACTAGTTTTTTAATGAACGTCAAGAAATTAGCGAGTGACGATGCATTGGAATAGGTAAAGTGCACATCAAGGCAATACGAAATTTTCTTAGGGATAGGGTATGTAACCTTAAAAGACAATAAAGGACTGATCACTTACACGATAATATCACCAGAAGGTGTCATCTGTTCGTATAGTTAATGTGGGAGGGAAGAATCGTCAACATCATTGACAACAGGCATCGTAAAGTTTCGCAACAAGAAGTTATGTATTACGCATCAGGACAGAAAGTGAACGAAGGTAGTGATATCAGGTGAACAGTTT
>JAGGZI010000028.1 GCA_021162085.1 Candidatus Aenigmatarchaeota archaeon | reverse complement strand
CATTTAATCTACAGGAGACTTTTGCGGAGACTACTAATGAAACTGAAGCTACAGCATCAGTAACGGTGAATCAGTATATAGATGTGACATTATATAACACAACAATAGATTTTGGTAGCTTAGACCCAGGTTCAACAGATATACCAAATTCTAAGAATCCTTTGTTGGTATCCATAGAAACTACAACAAACACCCAGACAAATCTTACAATAAAGGGAACTGATTTCACTGATGGAGGAAGCAATGTAATAGGAATAGGAAACATGACTTACTACAACGAAAGTAACGTAATAAATAGTATACCTGTGCAGACAGATTATCCAAGTCCACCACCATTCGAAAACTGGATAAACATACCAGACCCAACAACATCTCAAGAGAACAGAACAATTTACTTCTGGATAAACATTCCAACAAGTCAGCCGGCGGCTTCTTATACAGCAACCATTACCATAAAGACTGGTGTATTCCAGTAGGGGTTAAGTATGAAAAAAATAGTATTGATTTTAGTAACTGTCATATTGATGTCTAGCTTTGTTTTTGCACAGGGAGCAGCATACAATTTAGGAACTATGCAAAAGGACAAAGTCATAGAAGTTGAGCCAGGAAAATCAGCGACAACTAAGATTTATTTCTATAATATTTTTGGCAACAGGATAACTCACGTTAAGCTGAATGTTGAAGAAGCTCCTGAAGGATGGGGAATAGAAATTAATCCAGAGCTTCATAACGTTACTTTGAATGTTACTGGAGTAATAATACACGTGGAAGAAAACCTTTATACTATACC
Source organism: Candidatus Aenigmatarchaeota archaeon (assembly GCA_021162085.1). Classification (GTDB taxonomy): domain Archaea; phylum Aenigmatarchaeota; class Aenigmatarchaeia; order PWEA01; family JAGHBM01; genus JAGGZI01. The sequence continues at coordinate 6,742 of JAGGZI010000028.1, read as the reverse complement.
ATGTTCCATGGATAAGGATTGGTGTCCCACAAATGATACGACACCAAGAGAAGGTGTGGAATATCTCACAGCTTCAGGTGTTGATGGCAAGGTTCCTGCTAAGTATGTCACCATAACAGTTCACGCTCCATCGGGAACTCCTTTATGGAAAGAATATCCTTTAAAGATAACAGCTACAGCGAACTGGTATGGAGAGGCAGGAATGGTTGCTCTAAGCCAGCAAAGAGATTTTGATTATACAATAAAAACTGTTATGAAGGAATATACAGAACAAATAGTTGAAGAAAAGAAAGGGAACAATTGGATTTGTATTGGAGTTTTAATTGGGATAGTTGTGATAACCTTAATAATTTTATTAATAAAAAAGAGGAAAACTAAATCATGGAAAAAAAGAAAATATTAATTCTTTCGGTATACTTTATATTAATTTTTATTCCCATTTCTCAAGGAGATTCATCAAATGCGATGGCAGGATTTTCTGTGAATGATAAATACAATGTTTTGAATATTTCTCCAGAGGAAAAAACAGTTTATGTCCCACCAGCAAAGAATTTAACGGATATTTTTGATTTAAAGGCAGATTATCCTGGAAATACGGGATTGAATATCACAATAACAAGAGAGGGTTCGAGCTGGATTACTTTTGATGGAAACACAACCAAGAATGTTTCTTTAGCTTCTGGTGAATCTAAAATAATAAATTTCACGGTGGCTGTTCCAAATTCAACTCCAATCGGTTTATACTTTGCAAACATAACTGCTCAATCAGGCGATGGACAGTTGAAAAAATTAAATCTAACGATAAATGTTACAGAAGATGTGGGTAAATTAAACATAAGTGTTAATGACAGCATAGGGAATACTATTTCAGGGGCAAGTATATTCATATGGCAAAATTCTATTCTTAAGGATACAGGCTCCACAGACTCAAATGGAAATTTTCTCTCCAAATGGTTGGTTAAGGGATCATATGTGGTGGAGGCTACCAAAGCTGGATACTCGAATGTTCAAAAGAATGCCATGGTGGAAGGAAATAGAAACACAACTAATGTTTTCATAACATTGGAACCGACAGGTGCTCCGGTTCTTGATGTTTCTCCCAGTTCAATCTCTGAGTCGGCATATACAGGAAATCAGGTTTCAAAGATATTGATAATAAGTAATACGGGGGATATGGTACTTTCCGGTGTAAACTTATATTCAGATGTTGAATGGATAAGTTTTAGTCAGAGTTATATAAGCAGCATTGCTGCAGGCGACAGCAAGAATGTTTATGCTTATCTTGGTCCTTTGAGTCAACCAGGCGAATACACAGGAACAATTTATGTGAACAGTTCCAATGACGGAAGTGAAAGCATACCAGTAATTTTTGATGTGGAAACTTCTGAGGGTGGAGGAGGTGGTGGGGGCGGAGGAGCAACTGGTGGTACTCCGACAGTGGAGATAAAAAAGTCTTTAAAAATAGTAAATTATCCAAATGAAGTTAACATTTCTAAGGGAGAGAAAAAACTCATAGGAATAGAAATTAAAAATGATGGAGAAGTAAGTTTAAATGTTTCTTTGAACACAAAAACAAATTTCCCCACAAAAGTTTCTCCAGAATTTTCTGAAATGTTACCAGGTTCTACAAAAGTTTTTTTGGTAAGAGTTAATGTACCAGAGGATGCAGAACTTGGAAATTATGACCTCCTAATCAGGGTTTCTGGTGATGGAATATCTCTGGAAAGGATAATAAATCTAAGAGTAGTTTCAGAAACAGGGGGGTTGGAAGAAGACATTGAAAATTTAAAAAGTCTCATTGATAAAATTTGGGAAGAAACAGTTGAAGCAGGAACCAAAGGTTACAACGTTACAGAAGTTTTTAACATTTTGAAGAAGTCAAAAGAAAGTCTTGAAAAGGCGGAAGATTTGAAGACCAGGGGTTATTATGAAAATGTTACATATTATTTAAATCAAACAAGGACGTATCTTGAAAAAGCGGCAATGAAATTAGGTGAAATGAAAATTAGAGAAATACCAGTTTTTCCTTTGAAATATAAAATAATTTTAATAGTTGTTGTTATTGGTGCCATAGTGTTAGTTATACTTTTCAGAAAGAGGTTCAGGAGAACTTTAAAAAGGATGAAAAGACTATATAATATAAAGAGCAAGGTGGGAAAGTGAGGATAATTGGTGTAGTCTCTGGTAAGGGTGGAGTTGGAAAGACAACAATTGTGGCAAACATAGGGGTCGCGCTCTCAAAGTACTTTGGTAAGAGGGTTGCAATTCTAGACACGAACCTTTCAACACCAAATCTCTCAATGCATTTTGGTATGGATTACTTTCCTGTCACGGTCAGGGAAGTTTTGAAGGGCAAAGCGCCAATAATGGAGTCAATTTATATTCATCCAGATTCAGGCGTTAGAATAATTCCAGCACCAATAAACATAGAGAGGGACCATCTTGAAAATTTGGGTAAGATACCAAAGTTATATGATATAATAAGAGGACTTGATTACGATTTCATAATTGCTGACTCTTCTCCAGGTCTTGGTCTTGAAACAATATCCGCAATGAAGATAGTTGACGAAGTCATTGGAGTCACAACACCAGACATACCATCCGTAATAAGTGTTTACAAGTCACTTGATCTGGCAAGAAGTCTTGGAAAAGAAATTCTTGGGGTCATAGTAAACAGATGGAGGACAGGGGAGCTTCTCATACCTGACATAGAATACCTGTGCGATACTCATGTGATTTCTGTCATACCAGAGGATGTCAATGTTTTCAATGGTATGGCATATGGCAAACCAGTTGTGATGAATAAGAAATATGCGGCATCATCAACAAGGTTTAGAATGATAGCATCTTATATACTTGGAGAAGAATATAAGCCATCGTTGATTGAAAGAATTTTAAGAAGATTCTAATTACATTTTTCTTGGATTTCTTCCCTTGAGCAAGAGTTCATCATAAGTTGGCTTATCAACCTTGTAAAATATTCCTAATGGAATCTTTCCACCATCATTATAGTTCCACTCTTCAGCTTTTTCAATTGCTTTTTTCTCGTCTGTGAAATTATGATTCTCCAACTTGTATGTGTTTTGCCTGTAGTAATCGTATGTGTTGAAAAATGTTATACATGGTTGCAGTACATCTATAACTGAGAATCCCTTGTGTTTGACACCTTCAATTATCATTTCTTTGAGATGCTTTATATCTCCTGCAAATGACCTTGCAACAAACGTCGCTCCAGATGCAATCATGAGTTTTATAGGATTGAATGGCTCCTCAACACTCCCCTTCGGAGTGGACTTACCCTTAAATCCCTCAGGGCTTGTTGGAGAGAATTGCCCAGTTGTTAGCGCGTAGATTCTGTTATCATGAATGATCATCGTTATGTTTATGTTTCTCTTTGCTGCAAAGATCAAGTGTTCAAGTCCTTCACCATAAGCATCACCATCACCCGCAAATCCTATAACGTTCAGGTCAGGGTTTGCAAGTTTTACTCCAGTGGCAGTTGGTGGAACCCTACCATGAATGGAATAAAAACTGTTAACATTTATGTAATCTACTATCTTGGCATGACATCCTATACCAGAGACTATCACAGTTTTCTCATTGTTACCTAACTCCTCTATTGCATTTTTAGCCGCTGTAAGTATACCAAAGTTTCCACAACCTGGACACCATGTTATCTTTGCGTTTGTATTTAAGTTCATAAAATCTCCTCTAATCTCTTTTTCAACTCCTCTGGTGTGAACGGCCTTCCATCATATTTTAAAATTCTTTCCTTTATATCAAGCATGTCTGCAAGTTGGCCAGATGCATTACATTCCACTGCAATTACTCTTCCCCTGAGATGTTTCCCCAATTCCCACATGGGCAATGGTTCAACGTAAAGCGGTTGAACAACCTTAAGTCCAAGTTCCTTGGCAACCTCTATGCATGCACCCTTGGTTGAGCCCCATGTCAAAAGTGTGACATCGGAATTTTCATTTCCGTAAACTTTCACGGTCTCCATATTTTTCAATTCCTTAATGAGAAATTCTCTTTTCTTCATCCTCTTCTCCTGCATTTTTTTCGCCGATTCAGCATCTTCGATTGTTATGCCATATTCATCGTGCTCGTAACTCGTTCCCTTAACAATTGCCTTGTCGCCAGGGAACGCCAATGGAGATATACCATCCTCCGTAAATTCATATCTCTTGTAATCTCCGTTTCCATCCCAAAGTTTTGCTTCCTCTTTTTTGACTTCAGGAAATTCAACTGAGAACGTGCTTTCACTTATGTGTTTATCTATCAGGACAAATGTTGGTATCTGATACTTCCATGCAAGGTTCATTGCATTAGCGGTCAGGAGATAAGATTCTTCAGCATCTCCAGGAGCAACGACAACCCTTACTATGTCACCATGACCGGAATTAACAACAAACTTCAGGTCAGCCTGCATTTGATAAGTAGGTATTCCAGTACTTGGACCAGCTCTCTGACTGTCAACAAAAACAACAGGTGTTTCGCTCTGGGCGCACATACTAACGGTCTCGTTCATGAGTGCAAATCCACCGCCTGATGTTCCAACCATAGTCCTGACACCAGCGTACGCAGCACCGACTGCCATGGTTGCAACTGCTATCTCATTCTCTGGTTGAACAGTAACAACGTTTAAGTCATCTTCATGAGATGCCAAGTAGTGAAGAATTGAAGATGCTGGGGTCATTGGATATGCTATATACATTTTCATTCCGGCACCAACTGCTCCAAGGGCAATTGATTCGTTGCCACTATGTATTTCTCTTGGCTCACCGATTTTGTCAATTTTATGTTTTTCATCGAGAGAATCGTAACCAAATTTAAGGGCATCCATGTTCTCCTTCTGCATTTTCTTGAAGGATTTTTTAATTACGTCCTCAACAATGGATAAGTCAATTCCAAAGTATTTCGATATAGCACCAATGAATATGGTATTTCTTAGAAGGTGGGAGCCCATTTCCTTTGCCTTGGATAGGGCAGGAATTCCAATTCCTTCGGATTTTACTTTGTTCGAATCAAAAAGTACATCTCCTTTCGCTCTCCAGAAATGTTTTTCAATTGTATCCTGGTTCAGGGCAACTATTAAATCCACATGATCTTTGTGAGTAAGTATTTTTTCATCTGATATTCTTATTATTGAGAAGTTGTGTCCGCCTCTAACCAGGGACTGATAATCATCATAAACAAAGATGTGATAACCTAGCTCGTTGAATATTTTGGCTACTATGAGGCCAGCCTGCTTCACACCATCTCCTGCTTCTCCACCAATCAGGATAGAAAACTCCATTTCAATCACTTAAAATATTCTTATGACGAAGTGATATATAAACTTTTAAAACTTTTTAAATGTTTTAAAACATACTCAGTCAATCTTCAATGATAGTGGGATTATAAGTAAACCAAGAATTCCAACAGTCAAGAACACAGAGTTGAATCCACCAAAAGCACTTATTAGAGCTATTATTGGTGGAGATATTGCATATCCAAGGTCTTTTATTGTTTCGGTTATTCCAAAGAATTCTCCCCTTTCATTCTTTTTGTACTTCTCCGTAATGCACACATCAAGAATTTCCCATATCCCAAGGAGGCCAATTGATCCAACAAAAATCACAACAGTTCCCCAAAATGTTTTGTTTAGTGCTGAAAAGAGACACATGGAAAATCCAAGTATTAACGAGGAGGTAATCAGCATCTTCTTGACACCGAATTTATCCACGAGTTTTCCAATGGGATTCCCCAATATAACAAATGGAATTGAAAAGAAGCTGACTGTAACTGCAGAATTAAGCAAACTATTGTTTTGCGCGCCTTGAATGGGCTCCACGAACCATATACTCTCCCATGTGAATGCTATAAAAAATGAAATAAAAAGTAAAGGTAGGATGCTTCTAGAATTTTTTATTATATCGTGAATCTCTTTTATGTATAAATGCTCCTTTAGAATTAAGAACTTCAACCCTTCTCTTATCATGGGTCTCTTCTTATCCTTTATGAATATCAGCGCTACGAACAAGAATATTAAAGTAAAGACAAGTAAAAGAAGAACCACAGAATAAAGGGAGAAATAAGCAAGAATTAAGGCTATGAGTATTGGTGCAATAACCTCATCTAGGGAGTCTATACTTATGAAGCTTCCAAACGTTTCTCCAACTCTTAACCTTTTTGATACATCTCCTATGTATGCGAGCATTGGAGACCAATTCATTCCATAACTAATTCCAAAGGATATGGACGCTATAAAAAACCACAGAAAAGAATTCCCAAACAAGGATAGAAGTCCCAACAGTGCAAATATCATTGAATAAACCAACATGAATTTTCTTCCAACAATGTCTGATAGTCTTCCAGCAGGAGCATCCAAAATAAGTCCTATAGACGATGAAAGGAAAAATAGTATTGAGATTTGATATACGTTGATTTTTTTTAAATACATCACAGGAAGAAAAAATTCTAGGGATGACCAAATCATGCTGAATATTATGAACGGCAGTATTTTCTTAAAAACTCCCATAATGAGAATTCAGTAAATTAATTAATAAATATTATATCCTTTAAAATCATAAATTGATTTTATGTACGATACTGAAAAAGTGCATTATGTTCTTGCAGCTGCCATAAGTTGGACAGATTGCTAGAAGGGGAAGAAGTGTTTGAATGGAAAAAAGCAGATGGAAGAGTTTAATATTTAATTGGGGTTTACTGTGAGGAATGAATTAATTGTTTTGGTTAT
>JAGGZI010000012.1 GCA_021162085.1 Candidatus Aenigmatarchaeota archaeon | reverse complement strand
CAATGCCGACAATTCTAAAAGAATATGCAGATGCGAAGTTGCACATAACAAGCGTTGGACCTCAAACATCCAATCTTAAGATGCTTGTTAAAAAGCTTGGTCTGAATAAGCATGTCATTTTTCATGGCAGAGTTAGCGATGGGGAATTGCTGAAACTGTATAGGCAGTGCAGGGTTTTCTGTCATCCTTCTCTTTCAGAAGGTTTCTGCCATACAATACTTGAAGCAATGGCTGCTGGAAGACCAGTAGTTAGCACAAATACTATTGGAAGTGGAATGGTAGAAGATAGGAGGACAGGACTATTGATCCCAATTGCAGATAGTAACGCAATAGCTGAAGCTATCATGAAACTATTTAGTGATAATGAGCTAGTATATAAAATGGGTGTTGAGGCACGACAGAAAGTAGAGAAAGAATATGATTGGAATATAATTGCAAAGAAATACTATGAGGTTTATCAGGAGGTGGTATAACTGGTAGAAAAGGAGGATTACCTCGATAAATGGCATCAAAAAAGGCTTATTAACTGGCTTCCATATTTTGATGCTATAGCAAAGGAGCTTGTTATAAATTTTAAACCCTCGCTTGTTTTAGATATTGGATGCTCGGATGACTTACTCCTTTCTTCATTTCTAAAATTCGGGGTAAAGGGGTGTGGAGTTGATATATCGAAAGAATCTGTCTCCTATGCCCCACATGAAATTAAGTCTAACATACTTCTTTTGGATATTGAAAAAGAGTACTTGCCATTCAAGGACAATACGTTTGACTTAATTACAATTTTAGAAGTTTTAGAGCATTTACATAGTCATGAAAATATCTTATCTGAGATACACAGGGTTTTAAAACCTGGTGGACTGGTGCTGATGTCATCCCCCATAGAATCGAAAGCACTTGGAATAGCAAATAAATTATTGAGTAAATTAAGCAAGATTGAGGAAGAATTCAGCAATCTCCATGATTATGAGATTTGCGATTATGCTCCTCACATTAACGTTCATCCTAAAAAGTTTTGGAGAAAAGAATTCGAGTCAAGAGGATTTCAATTAGTGGAAGATTTTAAAAGAAATCATAGGAGGTTAATTAAGGAAGTCATCGCATTACATCAGCCAAAGGAAAGAGTTGCAAAGCTTTTAATGAAGTTTGGCGCGCTCGGAAGGAGGATAAGGATTGAACTCGCATACATTCTATGGAGCAGCACTCTTTTATTCAAAAAGGATGTATGAATGAGAGGGGGAAAATACGCGGCGCAAGAGGACGGATGAAGATGGTAGATGGCATTAAAGAAGTGTATTTGGAGGTAGCTAGATGAAATACTGCAAGAATATCCATGATGTAGTGAAAGTAAACTCAAACTTCCCTTTTCCGGGTTTTGAGGTCGGTGAAGTTTCTGACCCTGATATAATTATAGAGGTGAAAAAAGACATTAACTTCTCCAAGGAGGGGCTTAGCAGATTAGATTTCTGGTTCTACGGCAAAGAAGGAGGAGATTTTGTTTATTACGAAGACACCTTTTTCGGCGTGAAAAACAAAGTATTGTTAAAAAATCTTAACGGTCAGACAGAAGTTTTGTGTAACAAATCAGTTTTAAGATTGGATCGATTCTATCCTCCTCGTTCACGAAGAAGTTTTAATGATTTAGTAGGCACGATAATAAGGATAAAATTAATTAAAAATGGTTATTTAAACATACACGCTGCATGTCTGTCCAAAGATGGAACAACAATTCTTTTAGCGGCATTTCCACAAACGGGCAAGACTTTATCAGCTTTACAACTATTGAAAGAAGGCTTCAAATATATAAGTGAGGATACCGTTCTCATTGATTCAAAAGGCAATGCTTACTTTACTCCAACTATTTCAGCCATCCATTACGATTTTTTAAAATTTATGGACCGAAGAAAAATTGGATTTTGGAAATATTATAAGATATTACTTAAAACTTGGATTATAAAGAAGAGTGAATTTATGAACAGGATTCTTGAACCTCCAAAAATTAATTTGTTAGAAATGGTGAACAACGAACCAATAAGGAAGTCAAAGGTTAAAATCGCATGTACTCTTGAAATTGGTGATAGGCGTATTGAAGAAGTAGATAAAGAAACTTTGGCTAAAAAAATATTAGCAATAAACAGGTATTCGTTACCAAGAATAGTTACAAGTCCTTTTATTTGGGCATACTCTTATTTCAACGACTTTGATATTACTGAAATTGAAGAGATGGAAAGAAGGAACCTTTTAAACTTTTTGGAAGGGTGCGAGTGTTTCAACTTAGCGTGTAACGATAAGAACTGGATTTCCCTCTTTAAAGATATGGGGGTGGTTTGATGGTTAAGCTATTGTTAAATGAGAATGAAAAGATTATTATAAATATCGTAAGTTCGGAAAAAAGTCTGAAAAATTTACCTAAGAGAATTCCATTTGACTTTATGATCAATAACAGGATTTGTTATCTCTTCTATAAAAAAGTAGGGGATAGGCTTGATTCCACAGAATTGAAGCAGATACATGACAAGGTAGAAGAAACAAGACTTCTAATAGACGAAATACATAATCTATCTAAGATTTTCAGAGAGCACAATATTAGTTTTACTATGTCATGTAAAACTATCGAATCACAATGTGATGGCCATGAAGTCGACGTATTAGTTAACGAACACCAGATGGAGAAAGTGAAGAATATATTGGAGAAACTTGGATACATCAGCGTTCCATGGGGAGGAGCATATGCCAAAGTATTTGGTGAAGTGGTCATCCATGTGGATATTTATCCCGAAAAAAATGGAGATGACATTATATTTCAGGGAAGAAAGGAAAGGAGAAAAATTGATGATATATGGGTCCTGTCTCCGGAATGTGAATTATGCTCACGCTTAATAAAACCAATTGTTATGCGCTCTGCCGAATTTACTCTTTGTGATATACTTCATCTATCAAATTTGTTAGAGAAATATAACATACAACGGCTGCCAAAAAATATCAAAAAATCTTGGGTCATCCCATGCCTTCATTCAATTTACTTGATAAACATATTGCACAAAGCCATTTATTCCAGAGATATCAGGGCTCCAATTGTTGAGCAGGCTAAGGAATTCCATAACCGTTCAAGGATATGGAAGTTCTTATCTAAAATTGAAACAAGAAAAATAAATTTACCATTCCGTTCCCGCATTTTCTCCTATTCCTGTCTTGTGTATAAATTACTTTATGATCTAAGTCACTTTAATTTTAGAGAAGTCATTAGAAGCGTTGCCTATTTCATTAACCACATAACCATTCCTGTGTCTAATACCCACGTATCCATCCTATCCTTACGTAGGATTTTGAAGAGAAAGAGAATCCTCGTATGCTTTACAGGTATAGATGGAACAGGAAAGACAACACATGCAACAAAAATCGTTAAGAGATTTAAAAAAATGGGAATTCCGTGTCAATATGTCTGGTGTAATTGGGTTCCGAGGATTTCTTATCCGTTTATGGCGCTTGTTTATCTTATAACAGGCGGGTATAGGAGGAAAGACTATCATAAGAGCAGGATATTAAGAAGAATTTGGAATTATATCGTCATCTTCGATTTTATTTATCTTTACCTCCTTAAAGTCAAGCTTCCACTTCTTATTGGAAAGAATGTAGTTTGCGATAGATATGTGTATGATACGATAGCAGACTTAATATATGATGGACTATATAGTGAAAGGGCATCAAAAATTCTTTTGAAACTAGTTCCTAAGCCAGATTTGGTATTTATGTTAGATGTCCCAGAAGATATTTCTGATTTACGTAAGAAAGATACAAAAGATGCTATAAATATTAAAGATTCAGATGATGCGATTGATTATTTGAGGATTCACAGGAATGCGTATCTGAAGATTGCAAAGTCTTTAAAAATTCCAGTAATAGACGCTACAAAAGATTTCGAAGATTTACATGAGAAAATTTACAAGCAAGTGCTTTGTGCTTACGTGGAAAAGCAAAAAGATGAATGAAAATGGGTGATAAGATGACTTCCATCTCAGGTTTGGATTTGGCATGGACGCTCATAAGAAGATACATGGAAATAGTTAAGGAGGAGTTCGGTGAAAATCTCTTGGCGGTGGCTGTTTTCGGCTCTTTAGCAAGAGGTGAGGCGAAATTCCCTGGAAGCGATATTGATGTTCTTATCGTCCTTAAAGGAGTGGAGAACCTCTCTTTCGGGAAGAGGATAAATCTGATGCGAGGAGCAGAAAAGAAGCTCTCAAATACGGAGGAATATAAAAAATTTGAAGAAGTTTTTGGTTGGTCTCCAAGCATTCAGGAGCATGTCTTAACACCTGAGGAACTCAGGAGGCATCCACCCTTACTGCTTGATATGACGACTGATGTCGTGATTCTGCACGATGAGGGCATTCTGAGCGAAGAGCTTGAGAAGTTAAAGAGACGGCTGAAAGAATTAGGAGCGAAGAGGATCAGAACAGGCGATACATGGTTCTGGATTTTGAAGCCAGATTTGAAACTGGGGGAGGAATTAGAGCTATGAACACGAGAAGAATGGCTCTTGATTATATAAAAATTAAACCAGCTTCTGAACTTTTTGACAAAGATGATGCCGAAAGCGCTATTCCGCAGGAGAAGTATTTAATGCATGAAAGTTATTTATTAAGATAATGAAGATATGACTAAGTGAATGGAGCACTACATCCATTT
>JAGGZI010000039.1 GCA_021162085.1 Candidatus Aenigmatarchaeota archaeon | reverse complement strand
GCTAAGAGATGGCCGTCCTCTTATGGATTTATCGGAGTAGAAGGAAAAAAGAAGATTGGTAGACTCAAAAATTCAGGAGAATATTTATTTAGCGGATATCATAAGGACAATAGTACATTAAAAAATCAACACAAATGCAGAGTCATCGCCATTGCAAATGTATCCTCGAAGTATTCAGGACAATTTATTTCTTTATATGGGTCGTCAATTTTCTTGCCGTAAATTGTGCCTTTTGGATTGGTGCATTTGGTGCCATTGAAGTTCAAACAAAAGGCGCACTGGGGCATGAAGGGTAAATGAATAGATTGTATAAATATGTTACAGGAAGGCAACAAAATTTATGGGAATTTTTATAATCTTGAAAGCATTTGGAATGAAATGAAAAATGTAAAGATACTTCCTTTGCTTGTTTTCCTGATTGTTTTATCTGTAGCGTTAACAGGATGCATGGAAGAAAAGTCAGAAAACCAAAAGCCAGCCGTTCAGGGGGATTTCTCAATTGCTTCATGGAATCTCCAGATATTCGGTCAAAAAAAAGCATCAAACGATACGCTTCTGAACTATTACGCAGACAAACTCGATGATTATGATTTGTTTGTTATTCAGGAGATAAGGGATAAGGCAGGAACAGCAATACAAAAGCTTGCAGACAGACTCCCAGAATACAATTACGTAGTAAGTCAGAGGGCGGGAACAACTTCTAGCAAAGAGCAGTATGCTGTCTTCTATGATGGTAGAGTCACTTTGGTTGGTTATCATGACTGGACGCCTGAAAAGCAGAATGAATTTGAGAGACCACCGTTCGAGGCAACATTCACGGTGAACAACTGGACGTTCACAATATACACTATCCACACAAAACCTTCCGATGTGCCGAATGAACTTGCAAATCTTGAAAACCTGACCGGCGAGCCGTCTGCCGATACGCTCATACTGGGAGACCTCAATGCAGATGGCAGTTATTATGATGAGGATAACAGAGCACAGTTTATCAATTGGGATTGGGTAATAACCAATGATATGGATACAACTGTTGCATCAAGCGATAATACGTACGATAGGATTATTTTGAACAACGCAGCAGAGAACAACTTCATCAGCATGGGAATTATGAAGGACGTTACAAAAGATGAGAGCGATCACTATCTTGTTTACGGTGTGTTTAATTCGAATGTGATATAGTAAGCCTATTAAAACTTATCATATCAAGGTTTTACAGGAAGATTCAATTTCAATAGATAATTATTTATTGAATTATGTTTTACTTATCCAATATGGTAGAAAATCCCAATATTTTAAGAGTATATACAATGAGATGCGATACTGGTTTTGCCCCATGTGTTAAAGATAACTGGATTAGTATAGCGTGTTGTGCTCCTCCCGTGCGCCAGTATGCAACGGAAGATGACTACGTTCTTGGAATAAGTGGGAGATTGATGGAAAAGAGAAAAGGAGTTGGAATCCCTTATCACACCCCAATTTTTCTTATGAAAGTTACAGAGCGTTTAACATTCGATGAGTACTTTCATGATGAAAGATTTAAGGGAAGAGTCGATAACATTTACAAGAAAAATGAAAAAGGAAAATATGTCCAAACCAGATTTCATGTAAAAGACGAGAGGTATATAGCCGTCCACGAAGGTGATGATGACTGGAGAGAATCAGAATATGTACTGGTTAGTAATGACTTCTATTATTTTGGGAATTTTTGGAAAAAGGACTCATTTCTAACAATGTGGGGTAGGGAATTATGTAAGAAAATTGATTTTTCATATGTCGCTGGTGGAAATGCAAAACATGTTAGTTTAGACAAAGACATAGCAGAAAGAATAATAACAATCCGGAAAAGATATAAAAAAGGAAAACTGGGAGATCCCAATGATATACTCAAACTCACTGATAGTTTTACCAATGATTGCAAACCTTAAGTAATTATACCTTAATTTAAGGCCTATCGTCAGAAAGTCTTCTTCAAAAATTCGGTGGAATATCCTTGTTGGACAGCATCGATAGCTTGCAGTCATCGCATATGCCGTCAGGATTTGTTATCTCGTTTATTCCGCAGATTCTGCAGATGACTTTTGGCATTGTGTGAGCTTAACTGGAAGGAGGGTAAAAAGGTTTTCATAATGAGACCATCCTACACAACTCAGAATATTTCATAAAATTGTATTACCAAAAAACTTTTAGAGTTATAGTTGTTACAAGTCCAGTACAGGCAGGATAGCATGGAATTGTTTGAAGGACAGATAATATCTGCACCTTTTCTGGATGAAAAGGCTGAAGTAAAGAAATTTGAAAGGCGAACAGGGTATTTTTTGCTTGAGGTGGTTCTTCTCAACAGCAGAACATACAAGCCCCTAAGACTTACCGAAGAGCAACTGAAAGAAATAAAAGTTGATACTAAAGATGAACTTGCAATATCAAAAAACAGTGAAGATTTTTTCTTTTGGATTGAGTCGAATGTTCTTCGATTGGCATACCAATTTGATCCGCTGCTTGCAGTAAATGTTTCACAGGTAGATCCACTTCCACATCAAATAGAAGCTGTATATTCCTATGTTCTGAGGGACCCGAAGATACGCTTTCTTATTGCAGATGATGCTGGTGCTGGAAAAACCATCATGGCAGGTCTTGTAATCAAGGAATTACAATACAGAAATCTTGCAAAAAACACGCTCATCGTTGCCCCTGGTCATCTTAAATATCAGTGGCAGAGAGAGATGAAAACAAGATTTGGCACAAATTTCACGCTCATAAATCGGGGTTTAATGGAAGCAAAATGGGGAGAGAACATATGGGATACTCACAAGTATTGCATCGCATCCATAGATTTCCTTAAACAGGACGATATCATAGCCAAATTATCATCGTCACTGTGGGATTTGGTTGTGGTTGATGAAGCTCACAAGATGTCTGCATATGCATATTCGGGCAAGAATGGAGTGAAAATTGATAAAACAAGACGGTATAGGGTCGGGGAATTGCTTTCGAAAATTTCTACACATATGCTTTTTCTCACGGCTACACCACATCGTGGAGATGAGGAAAATTTCAGGCTATTCCTTGATTTGCTGAGACCTGGATTTTTTTCGAAAACAGAGCTGCTGAAGGAATCAATTGAAAAGGAAGAGAATCCTTTATTCATCAGAAGACTAAAAGAGGATATGAAGGATTTCAAAGGCAATAAACTCTTTCCCCCAAGACATGTACAAACCGTAACTTTTCCTCTGACACCTGATGAACAGAATTTGTATAACGCTGTTACCAATTATGTTAAAGATTATTTTGATAGAGCGAAAGAGAAAAGGTCAATATCCTTTGCCATGATGATCTTGCAGAGAAGACTTACTTCAAGCACCAATGCCATCCTCCGCTCTTTAGAAAGAAGAAAAGAGAAGTTGGAGGAGATAATTAAATTGCCAGATAAAATTAAACAGGATAAAGAATATGATATATTAAAAAATATTTCTGAAGAAGAACTTGAGGACATGGAGGAATCGGAAAGATGGAGAATAGAAGAAAAACTCATGAATCTCACGCTCGCTCAGAATGTGGATGAGGTAAAATTAGAGGTTGAAAAATTAGAGGAGCTTATACGTCTCGCTAAAACCGTTAAGGAAATGGAAATCGAAAGTAAACTTGTAAAACTAAGAAACGAAATCCTTTCCAATATTGGGGATAAAAAATTGCTGATATTTACGGAGTTTAAAGATACTGTAACTTATCTTGTGGAAAAGTTGGAATCGTGGGGTTACAAGGTGAATACCATACACGGCAGTATGAATATGGATGCCCGTATTGAGGCGGAGCATAGGTTCAAGCATGAGACACAAATCATGGTGGCTACGGAGGCTGCGGGTGAAGGTATCAATTTACAGTTTTGCTCTCTTATGGTGAATTACGATATACCTTGGAATCCAAACAGACTTGAGCAAAGAATGGGTCGAATACATAGATACGGGCAAAAGGAGGAGGTTTTCATTTACAATATGGTTAGCAGGGATACGAGAGAGGGACAGATTCTGGAACGACTATTCGAGAAGTTAAATAGGATGAGAGAAGCACTTGGCTCAGACAGGGTTTTTGATGTTATCGGGGAGTTGATACCCGGAGATTCTCTTGAAGATGTATTGCGAGATGCAATTACCGGGCAGAGAAGAATCGAGGAAATATATGAGATGGTTGACAACATAGACCCCGAAAAATTGAAGCAAACCATGGAGCAAATATTTATGACAAGTCTTGCAACAAGGCATATAGACTATTCGGGAATTGCCAAGTGCCTGCATGAAGCCGATGAAAATAGGCTGATGCCAGAGTATATAGAGGATTACTTCCTCAGGGCGTTTAAGAGATTTGGCGGGGAATTTACAAAAGAGGGAAATACTTATCGAATAAAATCTGTTCCTGTTGAACTTAGAAGATTTAATGACGACTATGACTTCAGGACTCGTTATGGAAAGGTGGAGAAAACATATACTCATCTTACTTTTGATAAAGAAGAAGCAAAAGAACATGCAGAATATGAATACATAGCACCAGGTCATCCGCTGCTTGAAGCAGTAAACGAAATGGTGATAAGAAATCTGGGGCAGGCAGATACTGTGGCTGTATTCGGAGACGAAACAAATTCTATGGAAGGGGTACTGTGGTTTGTGGAAGGAGAATTGACGGATGGAATGGGAAAAACTGCTGGAAAGAGGATATTTTGTGTATTTCAGAATATGAGAGGAGAGTGCATAAAAACAAATCCATCTGTTATATGGGATTTGAAACCGGTTGATGATGTGGTATTGGATGAAGGAATCAAACGCATGTTTAGAGAAAGAGAAGCAATAGAGGAACATGTTGTTACACAGATAATGTTTCCCTATAAAGATGAAATTGTTGAGCAAAGAAGAAAGGAAGCGGAAATTAAGCGGAAATATGGTCTCAGATCAATAGAGTTCTTGCTCCAAGAATCAAATGATAAATTACTTCATTATCACCAGCAACTGGAAGAAGGAAAGGATATGAACATAGCCATATATAATGAGGAAAGAAGGAAGGAGGGTTTGGAAGAGAAACGCAGAAATCTGATAAAAGAAATAAAGATGGAAACACAGATAACTGTATCTGAACCAAGGGTCATTGGTGCAGCGGCTGTATTGCCAATGAACCGTCTGGAGATGGGCGAAGGAGCTGGGATGGCTCGGGATGAAAAAATTGAACAAACAGGCATGGAGATTGCGATGAATCATGAGGAAGAAAATGGATGGGAACCCAAAGACGTTCATGATGAAAATCTGGGGTTTGACATACGCTCCATAAAGTACAATGAGGACGGAACGTTTAGTGATGTTCGCTACATTGAAGTGAAGAGCAGGGCAAGGGAAGGTGCAATACGTCTTTCATCAAATGAGTGGAAGAAGGCAAAGCGTTTTAAGGATAAGTACTGGCTATATATTGTTACATTTGCGGGAACTTCAAAACCAAAGCTTGATAAAATACAGAACCCTGCTGCTGTTTTTAAAGTGGATGAGGATATTTATGCCACAGGTTACATCATTCCTAAAGAGAAACTTCTAAAGGGGTTAAAACAATGAAGAAAAGATTTATTGAGTGGGATTTACCATTGTATGAGATTTCAGAGGAATCTGCAAGGGAGAAGAATATCCGTCATGGGCATATATCTATATTGCATATATGGTGGGCTAGAAAACCTTTAGCGTCGAGCAGGGTAACAAACTTTGCTGCACTTATTGATTTGCCAGACGATGAGGAAAAGCGCAGGGAAATTTATGAATTGATAAAAAGAATGGCACCGTGGGAAGCGGTAAACAAGGGCAACGATGCAAACATAGAAAAGGCAAGAGAGTTAATAAGAAAGCAGTGGGGAAGACCACCAAAAGTGCTGGACCCGTTTGGAGGTGGAGGGGCAATACCTCTCGAAGCTCTGAGATTGGGTTGCGAGACATACAGCAATGATTACAATCCTGTTGCTGTGCTCATACAGAAATGCACGCTGGAATATCCGCAGAAATACGGGCATGGTGGCGAGAGTAAAGATTGGGGAGGAATCCGTGGCAGCAGTGGGAAAAATCCATTGCTGGAAGATGTTAAGAAATGGGGAGAATGGGTTTTGAATGAGGCAAAGAAGGAAATCGGGCAATTTTATCCTCAAGAGGAAGATGGTTCGATACCAGTTGGCTACATATGGGCTCGCACCATTCCATGCCAGAATCCTAATTGTGGAACAGAAATTCCTTTGACTGCAAACTGGTGGCTTGCAAAGAAAGATAACAAAAAGATTGCATGTAAGCCTGTTGTTGAAGGTAAGGAAATAAATTTTGAAATTGTTGAAGGCAATTTTGATGATTTTGACCCGAATGAGGGAACGGTTGCGAGGGCAAATGCTGTGTGTCCTGTATGTGGGCAGGTAACTGAGGCAAAGAAAGTGAGGCAGTTAGCTCAGAACGGCAAGATGGGACAGAGGATGATTGCAGTTGTTTTGCACCACCCAAAGAAGACGGGCAAAAGATATCGCATAGCAACAGAGAATGACATGGAGACATTCAGAAAAGCAGAAGAATATCTTGAAGAAAAACGCCAGAAACTCATGGACGAATGGGGCTTTGACCCCGTGCCAGATGAACCATTGGTTAGAGTTCCTGTATCCTTTGGGGTAATCAACGTTTGGGTTTATGGCATGAATACATGGGGCTCTCTTTTTAACTCCCGTCAGAAACTGGCTCTGATAACTTTTGTTGAAAAGGTTGGGCAGGTACATAAAAAGATGATTGAAGAGGGCTACGATGAAGAGTATGCAAAGGCGGTGGTGAGTTATTTGGGATTGGGGATAGATAGATTAACAGTTCATCTAAATTCCTTGGTTAGATGGAGGCCTGATGTTATTTCCTTTGAGAGAGCATTTGATAGACAGGCTTTAGGAATGGTTTGGGATTATGGCGAAGTAAACCCATTTAGTGATTCACGGGGACATTGGGATTTAGAACCGATGCTTGGAAGTATTAATCATGTTTCACTTATACCTCTGCATGCCACTGTCACCCAATCCTCCGCTACATCTCTACCGTATCCAGATAACTACTTTGATGCAGTTTTCACAGACCCACCGTATTATGACAATGTGCCTTATTCCTACCTTTCCGACTTCTTTTATGTGTGGTTGAAAAGGGCTATCGGGGATTTATATCCGGATTTGTTCTCCACGCCATTAACGCCCAAGGGGAAGGAAATCGTGGCATATACACATGAGAGAAGTATGAATGAAGCAAAAGAGTACTTTGAGTCAATGCTATCTTTATCCTTCAAAGAAATACATCGTATCCTCAAACCAGATGGAATAGCTACAATTGTGTATGCTCACAAATCAACTGCGGGCTGGGAAACGGTTCTCAACTCTCTTGTGGATGCGGAGCTTGTTGTCACGGCATCATGGCCCATACATACGGAAATGAAGGCAAGGTTGAGGGCTGCTGCCTCTGCAGCCCTTGCATCATCAATTTACATGGTGTGCCGTAAGACGGAAAGGGAGAAGGTGGGCTTTTATGCTGAATTAAAGCCGTTGATTAAGGAAAGGGTGGAAGAAAAACTCCAGCAGTTCTGGAATGAGGGCATTGCTGGAGGTGATTTCTTCATCTCTGCCATTGGTCCTGCCATGGAGATATTCAGCAGATATGAGAGAGTGGAGAAGTTGTCGGGGGAGAGAGTGACCACGGCAGAGTTGCTTGATTATATTCGCTCTGTATCAACTGACTTCATAGTCAACAAACTTCTCAAAGATGCATCATCAGCCAAAATAGATAGTGCATCTGAGTTCTATCTTGCATACCGCTGGACATATCTCGACAACACTGTTGAGTATGACGATGCAAGAAAACTGGCAAGTGCAAGCGGCTTCAGCCTTGAGGAAAACTGGGGAGAGGGAGGATTCGTCAAAAAGAGTGGTTCAAAAATTACAGTGCTTGGACCAAAAGAACGTGGGGACATTGAAAAAATCAAAAGCATGGTTGATGTGATGCACAAGTCCCTGTTGCTATGGGAACAGGGAAAAAAGGAGGATATTGTTGAATTGCTTGCGCAGACAGGCTATGGGGAAAGCCCTGCTTTCAAACAATTCTGTCAGGCTGTGGCAGAATCATTGTTGAACGGCAATAAAGAAAAACAACTTCTGGAAGGATTTTTGATAGGTCTGGATAGCTATGCAAGGGAAATACAAAAAGTTGATAAGAGCCAGACAGATTTAAAACAATTCGGGGTGAGAGAAAAATGACGACATGGTATGATGTGGTTGAGCCACATCAGGATATAAAGGATGGAAATTTTGATGAGTCAGTATTTGCAGCAAAGCTTGGTGACGTTGCCCGTGGACAGGCACCTCCTGATTACGGTGACCCGCAGATATTTTTCAGAAAGACGTACCTTACAGCAGGACTTAATGATATTTTATTAATGGTTTATGACAAACTGAGCAGTGGGAAGGGCTCAGCCGTGGTTGAGATAAAGACTCCTTTCGGTGGCGGAAAAACTCATGCGCTCATCTCCATATATCACTATTTGAAAAGTGGAGAAAAAATAAAGGATGAGTTGCCTAAGGGAATAAAACCCATAAATGCAGGTGTTGCTGTCATTGTTGGAACCGATTTGAATCCTGCCGAGGGAAATATAAGAGATGGCATAACAATACATACGTTATGGGGTGAAATTGCATACCAGCTGGGAGGAAAAGAGGGCTATCAATTTTTCCATAAGAATGATACCGATAAAATAGCACCGGGAAAAGAAAAACTTGCCGAATTTTTGGAGCAACAGCAGCCTTTCATCATTCTCTGTGACGAAGTGCTGGAATATGTAACCAAAGCGAGGGGTGTGGAATACCACGGGACGAATCTCGGCTCCCAGACATATGCATTCTTCCAGGAACTGACCGAGACAGTATCATCATTGAAAAATGGCATGATGATTGTTACACTTCCCTCCAGTTCTATTGAAGATTATGGTGAACGTACTGAAGAATCGCTGGCAAAACTGGAGAAGATATTCGGAAGAATTGAGTCAATAGAAACGCCTGTGAAAGGGGAGGAAATATATTCCATTATCCAGAGGAGGCTATTCTCAGACATAAAGAATTCCCATAAAAAAGATAAAATCGTTCTTGACTACTTTGAGTTATACCAGAAGCACAAAGATGAACTACCTGCAAAAGTGAGAGATGCAGATTATAAAAGAAAGATGGAACTTGCCTATCCATTTCACCCCGAGGTTATAGATATACTCAACGAAAAGTGGAGTACCTATTCAAGTTTTCAGAAAACAAGAGGAGTGCTGCGTCTCCTCGCAAATGTAATAGAGGATTTGTACAACAGCGAGAAAAACATAGATATCATTCTTCCTTCTGATATAAATCTTAACAACCCTTCAATCAGACAGGAATTCCTGAAGCACATAGGTAATGAATATGAAGGCATAATAAGTTCTGATATAGCAGGACATGATGCGAAGTCTATAAGCCTCGATAAAGAAAACAAGGGATGGAAGCATCTCGCAGAGCGAATATCTACTGCTATTTTCTTCTATTCTTTCTCCGTAGGAAGATCAGAGAAGGGCATCACACTTGAATATCTCAAACTCAGTGTAATGCACAAAGATAGCATTCCTTCGATGATAACAGAAGTTTTGCAAAGATTGGATAAAACACTCTGGTATCTCAATGAAAAGGGAGGAATGTATCATTTCTCAAAAATACCCAATCTCAATCGCATGATTCTCGATAAAAAGGAGTTGTACAATGTTTTGTACAAAGAAGAAATGAAGAATATCTTAAAAAATGAGGTTGGCAATGCATTCATATCTTTCCTATGGCCCACCAAATCTGAAGACATTCCAGACAACAAGGAAATCAAACTGGTGATTCTGAAACCAAATGAAAATGAAGATACGCCATATCAATGGCTGGAAAAGAAGGGAAATACATTCAGGACATATAAGAACTCACTCATATTTGCAATGGCTGACCCAGCTGGTTTTGGGGCATTTAAAGAGGAAGTGAAAACCTATTTGGCACTCAAAGAAATATCTGAAGAAATAGAGAAAGAAAAAGAGAGTGCACTTAAAGAAAAATCAGGAGAGGTTCAACAACGCATGAAACGTATCAAGGATGATTTTTCATATAATGCCCGGAAGATGTACAGTATCCTTGTGGTAGGAAACGAAAAGATTTTACTTGGCCAGCCTACAGTTGGTAAAGAAAGCCTTTCTAACTGGTATAAAATGGAACTGGAAACAAGGGAGAAACTTGCTGCAAACCTTCATTACAGGTATATTGTAAACAAATTCATGGAAGGGAAGGAGCGCATTGAAACCAAGGTCATTGTCGAGCAATTCTACAAGGACCCATCATTTGTTATGCCGGAAACAGTAGATGTCATCAAACGTTCCATACAGCAGGGTATTGCAGAGGGAGCTTTTGGTCTGGCATATGTCAAAGGAAAAGAAATAGATGAAGAATCACTCAAATTTAAAGTAAACATACCTACAACTGACATTTCACTCGGGGAGGATGAAATACTGCTATCAAAAGAGAAAGCAAATGAAATTCTTGAAAAAATTACAGAAAAGGAGCCAAGCATAGAGCCTGAAGAGGATAAAGAAAAAGGGAAGGCAGAAGGTGAAAAAGATAAAACCGTAAAAGAAGGACCGAAACGATATAGAAAGATATCACTCAGGATAGAAAATATTCCATCTTCTAAGATCGCTGATTTGAGCAGAGGAGTTCTAGTACCGCTTAGCAGAGAGGTTGGCAGTTTTGATGTCAACGTGGAGATAGATATCGACTCTCCAGAAGGAGTTTCTGAGAAGACATTAAAGGATCAAGTTAAAGAAACAATTTCTCAAATTGGGGCAAAAATAACAAAGGAAGAAACAGAATAATAATTGCAATGATTTGTGTTGAGGCATAATCCTGCAGTAATCCTAAAAAAGCATGAGGGATATATACTCTATCGAGAGGAGATAGTGAAGATTTACTCGCCCCATTTCCACAGGATGAAGGGAAAGGTGAACTATCATAAGGGCAGGTTGGGCAAGGTTCCTTTTCAGCAGGACAGGGGCAATATTTCTATGATGATAACAATGAAGCGAGAATTGCCATGGAGTGAGAAGCAGAGAGAGCAGCGGTAGCGAGCATTTAAACCAGATTTACTGGAAGCATCTATCGGGATGGGCAGTGCCGTGGATTGTAGGAAACAGTGGAAATGCATTCAAATACTACAACGGCACGGTTACAAAGTTGTCATCTATTTCTATTGCCATTGGACTACAATCAGTAATTGTGGTTATTCCTTACTTTCCACCGACATTAAAATAATGCAG
>JAGGZI010000010.1 GCA_021162085.1 Candidatus Aenigmatarchaeota archaeon | reverse complement strand
AGCTTGGAGAGACCCTTTCTTTTCAACAAAAGAAAGTTCCTCACCCCAAAGAAAACTTCGGAGCAATCTGTGATAAAAGGAAAGGGGATTGGGTAATTAGAGCGCCGGTCTTATAAGGCCGCTGAGCTTAAATTGCTCTGGCGTAAAAGCCGGAGGTCGCCGGTTCAAAATTGCCTTTCTTCAGAAGAAAGGGCAATAGGAAAGAACTTGAAAACGCTTTGCGTTTTCTGAAAGTCCGGCCGGGTCCACCACTTTCAAAATTATTTTTTTGTAAATTAGCTTGCCTTTGAAACTTTGAATATGTTTATCTTCTCTGATTTCGTTACATTTCCATTTTCGGCATCAATCCTTACGTTGATTAGGTATCCCATCTTTGTTATGAATGTTATGTTCCAGAATTCTCTTTCCCTCTTTTGGAGGGAAACCAAAATTTTTCTTGGTGACAATCGATATTTTTTAAATTCTTTTTTTGCAGTTGTCAGCGCATCCTCTGCATTTACTTTTATTTTTGCTTTATCTGGCTCGTAGATTTTTTTGTGTAATGGCTTATCCCTCACGCCAATTTTCACGGACCCCTCACTCACACTTACAGATGTAATCTTTTCATTTTCAGGGTCATAGAAACTCAGATTCCATTTTTCTATTTTTTCCTTGGGGTTTATAGTGACGAAACCAGATGTTAGAAATCCACCATTTTTTATAATTCTGCTTATTTCTTTTGTTTTCTCAGCTCTCCTTATGGCCTCCTTTATTCTCATGGTTTAGCCCAGGTATGTCTGTTTTTCTTTTTCCTTGCCTTCTCTATAGCTCTTCCATCCCTTTATCATCTTGTCTCCAAGTTCTATTAGGTTGTCCTTTACGTTCTTCACCCACACTGTATAACTCTTCTTTATGAAGTTGACAAGTGCGCTCTCGTTCGAATTGAAATACGTTGTAATGTACATCCATCTAAGTTCCAATATTTTTCTGTATGAATGGAAGCACTTCTTCTTATCGATGAATCTTGCCTCATAAAAGTGAGATGGCTTACTTCCCTCGTTCAAGAACAAAAGTGATTCCAATATCTCCTGCGCATACTCTATGCTTTCGAGTATACCCTTGCTTATGTCGAAGAGAGGAGTCTCAGAATCCTTACTTAATCTAAAGGCAAATATATTCTCAAGTTCCTTCAATTTCGGCATCTTGTATTCCTTTCTTAATTTCTCGTATTCTTCTCGTGCATTCATAATTATTTATTTAAGATACGAATTTAAAAAGATTAAGTTATAAAAGATATTTGATAAGGGCCCGTGGTCTAGAGAGACCCTTTCTTTTCACAAAAGAAGGTTCCTCGCCCCAAAGAAATTTGGAGTGATCTGTGAGAAAAGAGGGGTTTTGGAGATTGGCTATGACGCTGCGTTCACATGACCCTTTACTCGGCGTAAAGCGTCAACGGAAACTGGCTTGGTGAAGTCAGAAAACTGTGGATGATCCTTTACTCGGCGTAAAGTTTTGGAACTCAATGTTCCAAATACTTGAGATAAAATCTCAAGACGTCAACGGAAACTGGCTTGGTGAAAAGGGTCTGAGAGTCGCAGAGGTCCCCGGTTCGAGTCCGGGTGGGCCCACCATCAATTTTTTATTCTTCAAGTTTTTACACATACTCATGAAATCCCTAAACGTTGGCATTTTTCATGATAGGGAGCTTGGAAGAGAACTTGGAAAAAAAGGTTCAGAAACAGACATATTGATGTTCAATCGAAAAAAGGAAGACCTCATAATGACCTTCATGTTTCCCTTGAAATTAATTTCAAAAGTTCAGATCATGTCAGTTATAGATGTAGCAATAGTTTCTTTTAACGAAATAACACCAGAGCTTGGTGAAACAATTCTTTTACTGGATGCCATAGGTGTATCCAAGGGATTTCTTTTGATACCAGAACAGAACAAAGATATTGCGAAATCTATGATAAAGGGCACATCTCTGGAGAATTTTTCTTTAATCGAAAGAGATCCTATAAAGATAATTCAGGAACTGGAAAAAATAGAAATAAAGAGGAATGGAGGCGCCCCCCTCATAGTCATAGACCAGGCCTTTACCGTTAAGGGAATAGGTACTGTGATATTAGGGTTCGTTAAATCAGGAACGGTTAAAAAATATGACAAATTTCAGCTTTTGCCGCCAAAGAAAGAAGTTGTTGTTCGTTCAATTCAGATACATGATAAGGATTACGACCAGGCCGAGGTTGGAACAAGGATTGGTGTAGCGTTGAAGGGTGTAGAGGCAGACGAGATAAAGAGAGGGTTTATTTTATGCGAGAACGGAGAAGTATCAAATGATTTTGACCTGCACTTCAATAAAAACAAGTTCTATCCAGAGATAAAGAATGGTCCTTATCATATGGTAGTTGGAATGCAGTCGTCTCCAATTGAAGTCTTGAAGATAGACGAAAATCTTATCAGTTTGAAATCGGAGCGGGCAATTGCCTGCACAGGGGAAGATAAATTTGTTCTACTTGACCTGAATGCAAGAAAGCTACACTTCATCGGAATTGGAGAGAAATAAGAATTTAAAGTTTTCTGGTAAATTATAAATGAGTTTATGATAGAAAGAAGAGAAATTCAAGAGATAGCAGACTCTTACAAACCGAATAGGTTTCACATAGCAATATTTGGCTCTCATTCTGCTTTGGAGTTGGGCATGTCTGCAAGGGCTAATGGAATATCCACGGTGCTAATAGCTCAGAAAGGTAGGGAAATGGTTTACAAAAGAAATAGACACCTTTACGACGAGATAATATTGCTTGATAAATTTAGTGACATTCTAAATGAAGACATACAAAATAGGTTAAGAGATTTGAATTCCGTTTTGGTTCCAAATAGGTCATTCTCGGTTTACGTTGGGTACGATGGAATAGAAAATACGTTCAAGGTGCCAATATATGGAAACAGATACCTCTTGAGGGCAGAGGACAGGAAAGACGAAAAGGGACAGTACTACATAATGAAGAAATCTGGAGTAAGGGTACCAAGGAAGTTTGGTAGACCAGAAGACATAGATAGGTTATCAATAGTCAAAGTTCAGCAGGCAGGAAATGAGCTGGAGAGAGCATTTTTTTATGTAAGGGATTATAAGGACTACAAGAAACAGGCCGAAAAGTACATAAAAGAGGGGCTAATAGATGAGGACGGTTTGAAAGATGCAAGAATAGAGGAGTACGTTCTAGGGCCAAGATTTAACGCGAATTTTCATTTCTATGAGCTTGGAGATGTCTTTGGAGACTTTGACTTCGTCGGAACCAGCGATAGAGAGCAGGTTAATCTACAAGGATTTCTTAATTTGCCGGCAAGGGACCAATTAAAGATTGATGTTCCGGTGGTTAACGAGGAGATAGCGCATAAAGGTAAAACCATAAGGGAATCAAAGCAACAATTACTTTACGAAACTGCGGAGAAGTTATATAATTCTAAAATTCTAAGGGAAGAATATCCACCGGGTATAGTCGGGCCAATTGGAATTCAGGGAGGAATTCAATACTCTCCTGAGGATAAAAAGAAATTAGAGTTTGTTGTTTTTGATCTAAGCCTTAGAATTCCAGGAGACCCTGCGATAGGACCAACTTCACCAGAGATGAGAAATCTAAGCCTGAAGTATGGAAGAAGAATTGAGGATCCTCTTGACCTTGTCGTAATGGAGTTGCAGTATGCTGTAGAAAATGACAGATTGGGAGAGGTTGTTACATAAATTCATCTATAAATCTTTTTTGGTTGAAATATTATTATGGTAGTTGAAAGAGACGATATATCAGAAATACTTAAGGATTACGATAAGTCAGAAATTACAATAGGTACTATAGGGAGTCACTCCGCCCTTCAAATTCTCTCAGGTGCTAAAAAAGAAGGATTTAAAACACTGAACATGGTTACGAAAGAAAGAAAAGAAGTATATAATGCATATCCCCTTGCAAGGCCAGACTATTCACTTGAGGTTAAAAGTTATAAGGAAATTCTTGACAAAGATTTTCAATTAAAATTAACTGAAAAGAATGTTGTTATAATTCCACATGGCTCCTTCGTTGAGTACGTGGGCGCTGAGAACATACTAAATGATTTTCATGTTCCGATATTTGGTAACAGGGAAAGTCTTGTTTGGGAGGCAGATAGGTCCAAGCAAAGAGAATGGCTCGAAGGTAAGGCAGGACTAAAAATGCCGAGGGAGTTCAAAATAGATGAAATCAATAATCTTTCAATAGTTAAGCTACATGGAGCAAAAGGAGGAAAAGGATTTGCTCGCGCCAGAAATCCAAAAGAGGTAAGTGAATCATTGGAATACATGAAAGAGAAGGGATTAATTTCTGAAGAAGACCTTCAAGGTGACTTAACAGTCCAGGAATATATAGACGGAGCAAGATATTACCTTCATTATTTTTTAAGCAAATTTTCAGACGATTTTGGAGTTCCAGTGTATCATAGGGGCAGAAGACTTGGCAATCTTTTACTTTCGAGCATAGACAGGAGAGACGAGACCAACATAGATGATATACACAGGACAGGTCTTAATCCGGAAGAGTTAAAAGAAGTTGGTATAGTTCCAACATACACGGTTGCAGGAAATATACCACTTGTTGCAAGGGAATCTTTACTGCCAAAGATATATAAAATGGGTGAGAAGACAGTTGAGGCATCGGATGATTTGTTTCCGCCTGGTATAAATGGTCCATTCTGTCTTGAAACATTTTGTAGGCCAAATCTTGATTTTGTAGTATTTGAGATATCTGGTAGAATAGTTGCAGGGACAAATTTATATATTTCGGGCTCTCCCTATCTTGACATGGTTGAGGAGGGTCTCTCAACGGGAAGGCTCATAGCAAGGGAGATAAAGAAAGGAATTGAGAAAGACAAGCTCGATGAAATAATATATTAGGTGATTTTATGGACTCTCTAAAGATAGATAATGCTCTGTTGAGTGTTTATGATAAAACGGGAATTGTTGACTTTGCAAAATTCTTAAGAGATTATGACGTTAATATAGTTTCAACTGGTGGAACAAGAAAAGTGCTTGAAGACAACAACCTGAATGTCACGTCAATAGAAGAATTTGGTGGTAACCCAGAGATAATGGGTGGGAGAGTCAAGACGCTTCAATATAAGGTTCATGCTGCAATTCTTTATCGTGATGAAGATATAGACGAATTAAAACAGCATGGTATAAAGCCATTCAACATGGTTGTCTGTAATTTCTATCCATTTCAGGAGACTGTCAATTCTGGTGAGTCCAAGGAAAAAATAATAGAGATGATAGATATAGGGGGGCCAACCATGGTTAGCGCTGCTGCAAAGAACTATAAGAATGTTGCAGTAGTTTCTGACCCAAGTCAATATGGACTAATAGAAAGGGAAATGGAAGAAACCGACGGATTGTTGTCCCTTGAAACAAGGGAATGGCTTGCATCTGAGGCTGAAAATAAACTTGCCGATTATTTCGTAGCGAGAGCAAACTGGAGGAATTCACAAATACATGGTGATATTCCCGATAATTTCTTTTTGTCATTAAAGAAGAGAATGAAGCTTCCCTATGGAGAAAATCCAGGACAGGAAGCTGCTGCCTACAGTCCTGTTGGATATACGATGGGGGTTCTTGGATGGAAAAAGCTTGGCGGGACGGAGCCTTCATTCAACAAGTTAAGGGAAGCTGCCAAAATAAACAAACTCCTTCAGGGATTTGAACTTCCAACTGCCATAACAGGAAAACATGGAATAATAAGCGGGATTGGCATGTCCAGGAATGGAATTGAACATGCCTATAAAATTGCACATGACTGTGATGTTGAGACAAATCTTGGTAACGAGACGATGCTCAATCGAGAATGTACGAAGACTGCATCAAAGATGATTGGTCTTGACCTGAAGAACAAGTGGACCGAAGACCTCAGAGAGTTCATTGGAGAAAAAAGTAGCAGGGAGTGGACAGTGTTCACCGAGGGAATCGGAGCACCATCCTATGAGGACGGGACAGTTGACATACTTCTTGAAAAGCAGAAGAAGAAAATCACAATTTTTCAAACAGGTCCATACTCTAATTTCCCTTATGATATAAGAGTTGAAGATGGAGCCTTCTTAATGCAGAATGTTGCTGACTACAACAAGAAGATACCAAGAAAGGGGAGATGGGTGACAAGTATGAAAGGTAATGAGGAGATAGAAGATAAGTTATTCCTCATGGCTGAGGTTGTCAGAAGGATTCCATCAAATGGAATTTTTGTTGGGGACGTGGATATAAAAAACGGAGAAATAAGAGAGTTGAGAGGTTATGGTATTGGAACATCAACTAAGAGGAGTGGCGCGGTTAAAATGGCTCTTGAAAATGCAGGGGAAAGAGCACGCAGCGCTTTAATGGCTTCTGATGGATTCTTCCCATATCCCGATAGTCTGGACATAGCAGCAGAGTATGGCATATCTTACATAATCGTTCCCGAGGGCGGAATAAGGAAGGATGAAGTTGTGAGGGCAGCAAACGAATATGGAATAGGAATTTACTTTCTTGACCATTCAATAAGGTTGTTCAGCCATTAAAATAGATTAAAAAGATTAAAGGAATTTTTTTAAATTAGGAAAATCAACCTATTATCATGAAAAAAATATGGATTCTTGTTTTTTTGTTTTTTGTAGTATTCTTAGTTCCAATGGTTTTAGCTATAGATATATCCGATTGTTCTGTTTTAGATCAACCGGGGGCAACTTATTATTTGACGCAAAATATTACAGATTCCTCCACATCCTACTGCATGAACATCTCCGCGAACAACGTAACTT
>JAGGZI010000019.1 GCA_021162085.1 Candidatus Aenigmatarchaeota archaeon | reverse complement strand
ATGAAATATAGTGTCATGTATTTAAAGTTTTTGTAAAGCTTTTATTCTTCAAATACAATTAATTTTTCCATGAAGCTATCAAGAAGATTCTTTTCAAGAAGGACTGATTTGGTCGCAAGAGATTTGCTTGGTTGTATCTTGGTCAGAAGAATAGGTAATAAAAAACTTTCTGGAAAGATTGTAGAGACTGAGGCATATTTCGGTGAAGACGATCCAGCCAGCCACGCTTACAGGGGTGTTACACCAAGGAACAAAATAATGTTTGGAAGGCCTGGTTTTACCTACGTTTATTTTGTCTACGGTAACCATCATTGCCTTAACTTCACCACGGAGAAAGTGGGTAAGGCAGGTGCAGTTTTGATAAGAGCGTTAGAACCACTCGAGGGAACTGATGTTATGATGAAAAATAGAGGGATCAAAGAGATAAGGAACTTAACAAATGGTCCTGGAAAATTGACCAAAGCACTTGGCATAACAAGAGAGCAAAATGGATTGGATTTAACAGGAGATATTTTGTATGTATTGAAAGGAGAGAAGCCAAAAGAGATAGTACAGACAACAAGAATTGGGATAAAAGATGGCAAGGAAATGAAATTAAGATTTTATATTAAGGATAACAAGTTTGTATCGGTGAAATGATGAGAGTAATATCCAAGAGAAAAATAAAAGAGTTCAGAAGAAAACTTCAGGAGAACAACATAGATGTGGCAATATTCATAAATACAGAGGGAATAAAAGACGTTAACATAAGATATTTCACGGGATTTCCTGATGAGGAATCTTTCTCAATGCTAACCATAACACAAGACAAAATAAAATTATTCCTAACATCTCTAACTTATGACCTGGCTAAAGCCGCCACCGTGGACGAAGTGATAAAAAAGAATGAGTCTATATCGAAAATTCTCGGTGAGTTCAAAAACAAGACAATTGGCATAGTTGAGGAAAATTTTCCATTTGCCCTGTCCAAGAGATTCAATAAGAAGAGAATCAAGAGCATATCCAACATAATTTATAATCTCAGAGCAGTGAAAGAGAAAAAGGAATTGGAATTGATAAAAAAAGCATGTAACATAACAAATAAAGGCATCAAATTCATAGAAGATAATCTTCACGGAGGAATGAGAGAAAGGGATATAGCATTGGCTCTTGAGGATGAAATGAAAAATAGCGGTGCAGAGGAGATGTCTTTTAAGACTATAGTAACATCCTCTAAGAGATCATGGTTAATTCATCCATATCCAAGTTATTCAAAAAAGAAGATAACGAGGGGCCTTGGACTCATAGATTTTGGTGTGAAATATAAGGGATACTGCTCAGATGTGACTGTTCCATTTTACGTTGGAAAGTTGAATGAGAAGGAGAAAAAAATATTGAATACAGTCATGGAAACCTACGAGAAATGCAAGGATTCCCTACAAGTTGGTATGCCAACATGGGAAATAAATAATGTGGCAACGAAATCAATAAATGAGCATGGATTTGAGTTCAAGCACATAGTTGGCCATGGTATAGGTTTGGAGGTTCATGACTTTCCACTACTTGCTCCAAAGGGACCAGGAAGAGAGATGAAAATAAAGAATGGTATGGTTTTTACCATGGAACCAGGGGTTTATGAGGTTGGTGTGGGTGGATTGAGAATTGAAAACGATATAATGGTCAAGGGAAATAAGTTCAAATTTCTTACAAAATCAAGATTGTTAAAAATATAAATCACATCAAACTAATTAATAAGGGGTGATGAAATGTCTGACGTAAAGAGTTTGCTTAAGAAACTATCGATGGCTTCTGGGGTATCTGGTTCGGAAGATAGTGTGGAGAATATAATGATGAGAGAACTCAAGGGGAAAGTTGACAAGTTGTATGAGGATAGGGTTGGAAACCTCATATCTGTGAAAGGTAAAGGTAAGCTTAAGTTATTGATAAGTGCTCATATGGACCAAATAGGCTTTATGGTGAAATACATAACTGATGAAGGTTTCATAAAGTTCAATCCTGTTGGTGGATGGGATCCCAAGATACTTCCTTCTCAAAGGGTTGAAATTCATACATCGAAAGGCATTGTTTATGGTGTTATCGGTACAAAACCAATTCATGTTCAGGAAAGAGACGAGGTTGAGAAAGTATTCAAACTGAAGGATTTGTTCATAGATATAGGTGCAAAAAATAGGAAGGACGCTGAGAAAATTGGAGTTAGAATAGGAGACTTCGTGGAGCTCACAGGAGATTTCATAGAATTGAAAAACAATAGGGTTGTTGGAAAGGCGTTTGATAACAGGATAAGTTGCACTGTTTTAATAGAGGTGATGAAGAGAATAAAACCAAAGGGTGTTACAGTCTATGGTGTTGGTAGTACACAGGAAGAGGTTGGATTAAAGGGGGCAAGAGGACCAATGTTTGGTCTTAATCCTGATGTCATAATTTCTGCTGATGTGGGAATAGCCGGAGATCATCCGTTGATGGATAAGGAACAGTCGCCAATAAAGATTGGTGCAGGTCCATACATAGGTCTTCAGGACTCAGGGTATGTGATACATGAGAAGATAAAGAAGTGGTTGGTCGATACGGCAGAGAAAAATAAGATACCATATCAATTCGATGTCTCAAGTGGCGGAACCACAGAAGCTACATTAGCACTCATCACGAGGGAGGGAAAGCCTGGTGGATTGGTTGGTGTGCCACAAAGGTACATGCACTCGAATATAGAGCTGGCTGACCTAAACGATATAGAGAATGCAATAAAATTACTCGCTAAATCAGTGGAGACGATAACAAAATATTTTTAAGGGTTAATTTATGTCAGTGAGACCATCAGATGAGATAATAAAAAAAGCAAGAGAAATAGACATGATGAGAAGGCTTAAGCAAAAACCAACTAATCAAATCCCTGAGATAAGGGAAATTCAGAAGTCTTTAAGGATAATAGAGATGAGAATGGATATAATAAACAGAAAGCTTGATAGACTACTAGAACAAAAAGTTTCAAAAGATATGAAAGATGTTCATAGGAGGATTCTTAGCCTTTTGAATTCTTGGATGAACACGGAGAGTCTATCAAAGGCCCTTGGCTACAGTCAGGAATATGTTAGTAGAAAAATGGCTGAGTTGAAAGCGATGGGAAAGGTTCATGAAAAGAAGGTTGGTAAGAACATTTATTATAAGTCAGCTGATTGAAATGGACGAATATAAGGAGGAGTTACTTCATCTTCTAAATGAGTTAAAATCTCTTCGAGTAATAGTTGAGGGAAGAAAGGATAAAATTTCTCTTGAGGAGCTTGGTTTCAAAAAAATTGTTGTTCTGAATAACTACTCCGGATTTTTTGATGTAGTAAGCAAAATAAAGGATGAAGAAGTTTTAATTCTTACAGATTTCGATCCCGAAGGAGAGGAGATTGCCAAGAAAATAAGGGGTTTACTCATCAAGATGGGAAAAAATGTTGATGTTAGAGATAGAAAGAAGTTAAGGAAACTCTTCATAAAGAACAAGTTAAGTACGGTGGAAGGATTGAAAAGATTATTCTAGTCTTTCTCCAACTATTTCCAATCTGCCCTTGTAATTTTCTACGTTCCCTCTTACGGTAATAACATCACCATTTTTCATTCTATTTGGATCAATATTTTGGTTTTTCATAACGTTTTCAAAGAAGACGACACGTATTTTTCCAGTGTCATCTTGAATATCAAAAAACAAATGCTTTCCGTTGTAAAAATATGATGAGATTTCTCCCTTAACAGAGACCACCTTTCCAATGTAGTTGTTGTCTATATCACTTATATTCGTACTAACATCAGCGTAATTTACTCCGATGAAGAGCACTACAAGTCCAGCTATCGACAAAATTAATGAAACATTTCTAAGGTCTTTCTCAATCATTCTTTTACCTTTAATTTTTTATAGATTGGTCCTTTTGGTGTCAAGATGCTTTCATAGAGTACAAGAGGAGTTGTAATCATCTCACCTATTTTTATTTCCTCATATTTTTTCATTAGCTTAATGAGTTTTTCTTTGTCGCTTAGAAACTTAACTCTTCCTATTGTCAGGTGAGGTATTATTTCATTGGAATTCTTTTTACCAATTCCAGAAAATTTGTTGTTTACTTTCTCTAATTCATCCTTGAATTTTTTTAGACCTTCTCCAACTCCAATCCATATAGTCCTAATATAAGATAAATTTGGGAAAACATTAATTCCCCTTACCTCTATTTTAACCGGGTTGAAGTTTAAGCCATCCATAATACTTTTTGTTTTCTCGAGTTCGTTATCATTCAATTCCCCTAAGAATTTCACGGTCCAATGCAGATTTTCTGGCTCTACGATCTTTATACCTTTGATTTTGAATTCTTTTTCTATCTCCTTTATTTTGTTTCTAATCTCTTCAGGTATTGGTATGCCTATGAAGACTCGCATGATTATTTTTGATTTTCAGAATTAATAAAAGTTAAATAAAAAAATAAAAAAGAAAGAAGCGGTTTACTTTCCTTTTAGTATTAGTGCGCCGCCAATTATTGTAATGATTGCACCTATCCAGAAGAAACCGCCGTCAAATCCCAATGTTATTATTGCAAGAATTATTAATGTCCAACCAATGCCGTTTGTGCTTTTCTTGTAGAACGGTGCTGCTATCAACATTATGATACTCAGTATTATTTCTATCCATCCTGTTGCCACTACATTCACTGCAGACCAAATGTATAGGTGATTCGTTGCAAGTACTGCTATTCCATCAATGAGTATGATTATTGCACCAACTATAGATGTCCATAATCCTGCGGTTCCTGTTTTTGTTGCATCTACCATTTTACCACCTCCAACCTAAGCTTTGTTTTATACTTGTTGAGAAGTTGGTATTAAGTGTTTCGGTGAAACGGGCCTTTCCTTGTATTTCTAAAATATATTGAACTTAGGATTTATATCTACCTTCAAGTTCTTTAATTTTTTTAGAGAATAATTTACTTCTCCAGGAATCTCTCCATAAGCGTTAACGAAGTTTTGAGCCTTTTCGTAATTGCCTTCTGCTTGGATGTTTAAGAGTTCTTCTAAAAGTTTTGGAATACCATCTTCCATCTTATCGTATTCAACTTTGAATTTTTCAGATGATTTATCATAGGAGATGCAGTTTTCCTTCTTTAAATAGTTGTACTCGATGATTCCAGATTTTCCATGAGCTTCTTTCAAACCGAATCTGAATGTTCTGAACAGATTTGCAAGATATGTCGTGTATATTCCCTTTTCATTTTTTGGTATGATTTTATTTTTCATGAAGTATTGAGCACAGTACAAACCAAGTATATCTGCCTTGGCTTCCTCCAATGGACTGTACAAGTCTTTAAGTTTTTCACTTACGGGAATCTTTAAGTCGTTATCTAGAATTATTTGAGACGGGCCCATACCATGAGACAACTCATGAAACAATACTATATTAAAATGCGAATCAAAATTAACGTATCCTAATTGGTCCTCGTGAATTATTATCTCACTCATCGGCTTAACTATTTCATTGAATTTAAGCTCCATTATGTTCTTAAGAAAAACTTTTTTACTTCCGTGTAATTCTCTTACCCTTTCATCGTTTGGGAGATTAAATGCCTGAGCTCGATAACCAGAATTTGCATACCCACCCGCAAATATCTCTTTAGCCACGGACATAGGAGATATCTGAACTTTTCTTGTGAATTTAAATTTTTTGTTTATGGGCAGACTATCATCAATCTTTTTCAGGCGCTTTGTGTAGATCTTAAGCTTTTCACTCTCCTCTTGATCCTTTACGGCTATATGTGATTCAAATGCGGCTTTATATCCAAATAAGGCATCTTCATAAACCTCGTAAGGTCCTATTGTCACCTCTATGTTGCCATTAAGATTTATCCAGTCAACCTCTGATTGAAAGTAATCGTTTGATAGAAATGCATCGGCTCTATCCAATAAGAATTTCTTAAGGCTTTTGTTCTCTGTTAATTCCGATGCTTCTTTCAGCAGTTTTGCTGCAGGCACCAAAAATTCTCGATACTCTACAGAATAAGGTACTGTCACCAACTTATTTCCACTTCTTCTTATAACCGTGTAATAATCTGTGAAACTTTTTCTATCTTCGGGATGTTCTCTTATCCAGGACTCAAATTCTTCCTTTGTCATATCGGTTGGATAGAATTCTGCTCCAGGAAGCTTTTTCACGTTTCCTATAAATGGTCTATCTTTATCCAATCTGTCCCAAGGACCCATATTCCACATAAAGTATTCCAGTCTAAGTTTATCAACCGGATTTTTTGAATGGATTAAACTGTCCCTTATCTCTGGATTTTTCCTATAAACCTGCCTTAAGTATATTTCATCCATTAGTCTTGAGACTTCTATCAATTTTTTAAGAGCAAGCGCATCGCTTTCTTTCAAAGACGATACATCAAAATTTATATCTACTCTTGCAAGTTTGTTTAATCTCTCCATTATGTTTGTCATAGTGGATATTTCTTTTTAAAGATTTTTATACTTGAAGTAATTCACTCTTGGATTACCTTTATGACTGGCCTCATTATGTATTCTTTCCCGGTGGAATGAATGGATTGAGATGCGTCAAAATCAAGTGTCAGTGTTGTAGTTTTGTTCGGCTCTATTACAAATTCCTTAACAAGCTTTATGGTGTTTGATGGTATTGTTAGCATATACATATTTTCATCTATCATTGCATGCGCTTCTTTTATGTATAGTCTTATCTGGGTGTATCTTCCAGATTCAAGTTCCTTTGAACCAAGGAATGCTTTGACGTTCTTTATCTTTATGAGGTCAATTTTCTTTGATTCATTTATGACTGTAATCCAGTCGGCATCGCTACCACCTCTATGAACCTGCACGTTCGATATGATGACTGTAGCACTTTTGATATCAAGTCCCTTTGGTGGAATATCGGTGATCTGCATCACAAGTTTCCCTGTACCAGAAGGGATGTTTTGAACACAACCACTTATGAAAATAATACCTATTATTGCCATCAATACATAAACAAGATTTTTTGGCTGCATAATTTTAGTTTGTAGTCATTATTTAAATAAGTTTTCAAGATTTAAATAAGTTTTCAAGAACGATTTTTCGATGCACACACAAAAATAAAAAAAGAAAAGGTAGGGGTTTACATCACAAGTCCTAAATCTCCTACTCCAACATATTTAAGGTTTGCATGTGTTTGTGGGTCTGGACCAATTGCATTTGCTACATCGTCCACGCTGCTGCCCGTTGAAAACATATGAAAGCTTGTATCCGCACTGTCGTCACCATAGTTCACAGTTACACTCTTGTCCCATCCCATGTATGCTCCTGCTCCTGCTCCAACGTAAGCATCTCCCATTGTTGAGAATTTCATCGATTCGCATGATTCCATGTAAACCAATGAGTTTGGAAGGTTATTGTAGTGGTCCTGTATCAATTTTGGTGTGTATGCTATGAAATAGTGATATTGTCCATTTAAATCCCGTATGGCAACTTCTACAATTTCATCGTTGTTGTATTCTGTGCTATATTTAGTTGTTGTATCACTTGTCCATGCTTCACCCGTTGATATTATAACTGTTTTTCCACTTGTTCCACCATGACCTCTGTTGTATATGACACCATAGTTTGCAAGGTTATGTTCTATTACATCGAGAGTTACTTGGCCATTTGATAGGTAATTATAACTGTATCCGGCATTAGTTAGGTAATTTTTGACATTTCTCATCAAGTCTGGGTTGTGGAATACTCCACCTTCCCAGTCAAATGGATCAAGGATTAACGCTGTTTTCTTATCAGGTGTTTGTGTTACTGTCGTTCCGCCTCCGCCACTGCCACCGTTGTGGCCATGGCCATTACCTGGTTTTGACGGTTTGCCCCATCTTGTTTTCTTCTCAGTATGCCCAAGTATGACAACTTTATGTCCGTCATTGAATTCTATGGTCATATCTCTGTTCTCTATGGTCACCTTCTTTACAGATGGCTGTCTCAAGAACCAGTTCTTCAGCATTTCCTGGGACACATCTATTCTATGGTTTGCCCTTATTGTCTTGTAGTATGCTATTCCCTTCTTCAGCAGGAGATGATGTGTATCGCCTATTTTGGCTCCATTTACACTACTACTACCTATTCCAGCAAGAAGAAATAGGCAGATAATACCTCCTATTGTCAGTTTTGTTGTCAGGGTTTTCATTTTCATCTCCATATATTAATTACCCTGAAAAATATATAAGTTTTGTACAGTTCACCTAAAACTTAAATATGCCCGTGCCAATAAATTGAACAGTGTTCAATAACTATCATGGGTGAGAAATATGGCCAAAAATAAATACGATTTCAATAAAATTAAAAAAATAATAAGGGTTCTTCTGAAGAATCCTGATGGAATTTGGCTCAGAAAGCTCTCAAGGGATTCAAGACTACCCGTTTCTACAATACACTATTATTTAGAGAGTGTTTTAGGAAATATGGTTGAAAACGTTGGTGTTAGAGATGAAGATGGAAAATTCTTTGGTTTAAGGGTTATACGACTAAGGAACGGTGTCTTTAAACAACTCTCTCTTGGGAATCTCGATAGAAATCTAATGAGATTGCTCAAGGCTAACGAACTCATCTCAGACTCAACATAGGCAATAAATTTTCACATATCTCTTTACTTTGTGTAAAATTCGACAATCGTTTAAAAAATTTCATTATTAACTCTCACATTTGACTATAATGTCTCATAAAATTTATCAATTTGGGACAAAATTATCCTAATTTTTATGAAAAATTATCATAATACTCTCACATTTTATAGATTTTAAGTGATATTTGCCAGTATAACAGTCTTATTATCATATTTTTAGTACCAAACAATCCAACAATTCTCTCACATTTATAATATTACATATTATTTTCTTCTTTTTAGTAGTCTATTTAAGTAGAAATAGATCAAATATCTCACATAACTCTAAAATGGATAGATTTTTGGTTGACAGCCCATAACATGGATAAATTGGTTTGTGTCATACATTCATTATATTCACGTTTAACCCTCACATTATGTTCACATATCCTTCACAAACTGTTCACATGATATTCACATTAACATTCATATGTATATTTCTATATAGATAATATCGCATTACATTCACGTGAATACTTTATATAGTAAATTCAGTGAAAGAATACATTCACATTTTCACGTCTAGCTTTTCACGAATCTTCACAGGACATTCACATATACTTCACAAATCATTCACAAAGCCTTCACGTCTATTCCACGGAGTAAACTATTAAACGTGAACATTCACAAATCATTCACGTTACATTCACGTAATATTCACGTGAAGATGTGAATAAAACTTTAAATACGTGAGCATTCACATTCTAAAAAGATGAATAAAAAGTGAAGATGTGAATTACATGGTATTAGAAAATTATGAAAAAAGCGTGGAAAATTGGCTTAAAACCATGAATTGGGGCAAGAATCCATTTATTTTGAATATAGAGCCGTCGTTATTTGTTGGTTACGAGGAGCAGCTAAAGAAGCTCGTAAATCATATAGAGGAAGGGCATAAGGTAGCTCTAATAACGGGGGCCACTGGTTCGGGAAAAACAACCCTCTTGAAACTCATAGAAGAAGAATTTAGCTCCAAATACGTTGTTTTTTATGTCTCAAAGCCACCAAAAAAGGATGAATTGGTTGATCTCTTTCTCAGCAAATTCAAGCCATCTTTATTGGAGAGATTGTTTCACGTGAATGTGAGACTTCATACACTTCCAGATTATGTGAATAAGAAGAACAAAAGGAAGATATTATTTCTACTTGATGAGGCTCATGAAGCGAATATAGAGGTTTTAGAGTGGTTGAGGACTATATCTGACCAGGTTGAGAATATGCAGATAATTCTTGCTGGGCTTCCTGTAATAGAGGATATGTTGAGGAAGAACCTTGAAACTCTTCAGAGCAGAATAGTTACTCGCATAACCTTGACAACCCTTACACGTGAAGATACACGTGAACTAATTAAGAAGAGAATAGAGAGTGTTGGCGGTGAGGACATAAAGCCATTTACAGAGGAATGTGTGGATGAAATTTATAGAAAGACCGGTGGGTTCCCAAGAGAGGTTTTAAAGTTCTGTGATAGGATGGTTCAGGATGCTATAAACAGAGGAGTTTTTGTGATAAATACTACCGAAAGTGTGAGGGTCGAGGGAGAGAAGACAACGGAGAAGGCAGAGGAAATCGAAGAACCACCAGAAAAGACAGAGGAAGGTGTAAAAGAAGAGATTGTGCAAAATGAGCCGGAAAAGCCGTTAGATGGAGAGTTTTTAAGAAGCCTTCCATATAAGCAAAGGAAGATAATAAGCATACTTTCCGATGCCGAGAATCTTTATCCATCAGAGATAGCGGAAAAGATAGGATTTGACAAGTACAAGTCAAGGCAGCATGCCGTTAGGTCGGTGAACAATATACTGAAGAGGCTTATGAGTGCTGGTCTCGTTGAAAGGAAGCCCAAGGGTAAGGGGTTCGTCTATTTCTTAAGTATAAAGGTTAGGAATGTGATGGTTAAAAAGTGAGAGTTTATGATGGTTGTGATAGTTGGTGCTCCTGCATCAGGGAAGACCACCGCAGTCGAGGAGTTCAAGAAGATGGGATTTTCCGTTTGCTCCTCTGGAGATATAATAAGAGAGGAAATCAAAAACAGAGGATTGCCTTACAATAAGAAGAACGACAGAAAAATCGCAGAATGGTTTCATAAAGAAGGGCGCGAGAAATTACTCGTAGAAAGGGCTCTTAAAAAGGTGAAAGGCAAAAAGATAGCCATAGAGGGCTTGAGAAGCCCGTCTCAGTTGAAAGAGTTGGAGAAGCAGACTGGAGAAAGGCCAATCATAATAGCTGTAAAGGCAGACTTTAAAAGTAGACTTGAGAGGGAGATAAGTAGGCACAGATTTCCAGGCATAGATTCTGAATACCTTAAAGAGAGAGATGAGAGAGAGTTTAAAGAAGGAGAGAAGAAGTTTTTTAGTTTAGCAGACTACATAATAGATAATACGAATCTTAGCTTAGATGATTTTAAGAGAAAAGTGAGAGACATAGGAAAGAAAATACTTGAAGAGTATTCACATGGAAAGAAGAATCAGGCCAATTAGTATTCCAGTAACACCGATTTTTTGATTCATTTCTAATTTTTCTTTAAGGAATATCCTAGCAAGTATTATAGTGACCAATGGGAAAGATGCTGCTATCGGTGAAACTATTGAGACATATACGGAGTTGACTCCTAATCCAAATCCAATGAATGCCATCACATCGAGCAGTCCTATAATTGCTACAACAGGTATTACCTTCTTTGGAATGAGTAAATTGTTTTTAACACCTTTAGAGGAGCTAAATAGAAAAATGACCATGAATACTCTAAGAAAGAATATCGGGGCAAACCAGTTTAACTGTGAGACAAGGAATCCAATTATCACAAAGTTTATTCCCCACAGACTCATGGAGATTATATCCTCTGGAACTCCTGGAAGTATGCTACTTGATTTTGCATTTTTCACATCATTCAATCTAAACGAGACAAGAATTATTCCACATATAGTTATGGATATGGCTATGGATTCCACAAGGCTCAAGAATTCTTTAAGGAGCAGAACACTCAGTACGACGGTCACGACCACCCATGATGCCTGAATTGGAGAAATAACGGATACCATACCCTTTCTCAGTGCACGATAAAATAAAAGGTATCCAAGTGTTCCCATGAGTCCAATCAAAATGAAAAGAGCAAAATCCTCTATACTATACTTAAGCTCCGTCGTGAATATAAAATAGAATGGCACGAGCGCCAATAATCCAAATGTCTGAACCCATAACAATGTCTTGAAGTCACCTATCTTAT
Organism: Candidatus Aenigmatarchaeota archaeon; assembly: GCA_021162085.1. Classification (GTDB taxonomy): domain Archaea; phylum Aenigmatarchaeota; class Aenigmatarchaeia; order PWEA01; family JAGHBM01; genus JAGGZI01. Next base: position 7,835 of record JAGGZI010000019.1, on the reverse strand, counting down.
CAATAACTTTCTTTGCAAGAAAATCAGCGGTTCCCCAGCCAAACATGGCCATGAGGCCGAATACGATTCCAAGAGAGATACTCATAACATTTAAAGGCAAATACAAACATTTAAATTTAAGCAGACTAATTAATTTCTATAAGTAATAATTACGAGGTGATTTTGTGGATAACGTTAGAGGTAAAGACCTTATGGGTAAAATAGTTGTCAGTGACGAAACAGGAAGGAAATTTGGTGTCGTGGGTGATGTTAGTTTCATAACAGAGTCGGGAGAGCTTATGAACATAGTTCTTGTTGAGCCAACCAAGCATGTGACAGAGATAAACGCACAGGAAGATGAAAAGGGAAGATATCTAATACCATTCTCAGCGGTAAAGGCAGTGGGAGAATTCGTCATAGTTTCAGAGAAGGATATAATTTAAGATTTAGTCTTTTTATCAAGTATAAATCTTTTAGCAAATAATAACTTTACATGTTTGATCCTAAGAGATTCGTTGAAGAAAAAGTTAGCGAAGCAAAAGAGAAAATAAAAGGGAAGGCTATAATTGCGGTTTCTGGTGGTGTTGATAGCACCGTGGCAGCGAGTATTGTCTCAAATGCCATAGGAGAGGACCTTCTTGCAGTACACGTTGATAACGGGTTCATGAGAGATATTTTTGATGGGAAGAGAAAGAGAAGAGAGTCCGAGTACATAGTGGAGGTTCTTAAAGATAGTGGAATCAATGCAAAATTAGTTGATGCAAGTGAAGAATTTTTAGATGCTTTAAAAGAAGTTTCAGAGCCAGAGGAAAAGAGAAGAATCATAGGAGAAAAATTCATAAGGATTTTTGAGAATGAGGCAAGAGAATTTGGAGCTGAATATTTAGTTCAGGGAACAATTGCACCAGATTGGATAGAGTCTGGTGGTGGGCAAAGGGATACGATTAAAACTCATCATAATGTTGGTGGACTCCCAGAGAAGATAAGCTTGAAACTTTTTGAGCCAAACAGAAATTTATACAAGGATGAGACAAGAAAGGTTGCTGAATTTCTTGGATTCCCTGATAAGATATACAGGAGACAACCATTCCCGGGTCCAGGTCTTGCCATAAGAGTCGTTGGCGCTCCTCCAATGAGGAAGAATATAGAAATAGTCAGAAGGGCAAATTACTTATGGGAAAAAATAATTGAAGATGCAATTAGAGATGGAACATTAGAATATAAGGAGAGGCAATATTTTGCAGGGTATTTCCCAAATACAAAGATAGTTGGAGTTCATGGTGACCTAAGATTCTATAAAGGTTTCATAGGCTTGAGGTGCATAGAGACGAAAGATTACATGACCGCAAATTTTGAAAAATTACCATGGGGATTACTTGAGGAGGCTTCAATAGAAATCACCAACGAATTGGGAAAGGATGTTGTTGGAGTATTCTATGATATAGCAAACAAACCACCGAGAACGGTGGAATTTGAATAATTATTCTTCGACATGCATTCTTATCGTTATTATTCCTAAGAATACAAGGAACAATGGAACTATCCAAGAAGCTGCGCTTGCAAATATGAGTATGTTCATATTGTCGGTGAGCCCTGGCTTTTCAACAGAGCTTACTATGAAATTTCCTATGTCAGTGTGTTGAGTTGTGAAAGAAAGGAAGGTGTTAAAAAATAAAAGTATCACTCCAAGCAATATCAATCCAGAACCGACATTTTTCATTTTCTTCATTTAACATCACGTATGCCTTCTTCCGTTACGGCAAAAACACATTCTCCCTCAGGAAGATATGGTGAGTCAATTAGCCTTGCTATCCTCTTTTCACCCTTGCTCTTTCTCAGGTATAAACGAAATGTGGCTTGATGGCCGAGGACATGTCCACCTATAGGAGCCGTTGGGTCTCCGAACAGTATGTCTGGCCTTGCCATAACCTGGTTTGTCACATATACGGCAACGTTGTAGACGTCAGCGAGTCTTTGGAGTGCGTGAAGATGTCTGTTTAGTTTTTGTTGCCTAACTGCCAACGTACCCCTACCTGTATAATCACTTCTGAATTGGGATGTTAAGGAGTCCACCACAACAAGCCCTACATTCTTTTTCTTTATTATGTCTCCAAGTTTTTCTACAAGAAGTATTTGATGGTCTGAATTGTATGCTCTGGCAACATATATCCTTTCAAGAACTTTTTTCTCATCCAACCCAAGTGCTCTTGCCATCTGTTGAATCCTTTCTGGCCTAAATGTTCCCTCTGTATCTATGAAGACAGCACCTTTTCCAAGTCCACCCTTATCTTTTGGTAGCTGAACATTCACGGATAGCTGGAATGCCAGTTGACTTTTTGAGGAACCAAATGCGCCATGGGCTTCCAATATAGACTGTGTTTCAACTCCACCGCCAAGGAGTTCATCCAGCGCCTTTGAACCTGTTGTTATCTTGCCAATTTTCTCTCTCATCTTCATAATCTTTTCGGCGGTTTCGAATCCCATATCAAGGGCATCTCGCGCTGCCTGAATTATCTTTGCAGCAGTTGCCTCACCTATCTCAGCTTTCTCTGCTATTTCACTTGAGGAGGCAGCAGCTATGCTCATTAAATTATCATAACCTCTTTCTCTTAGTTTCTCCGCAGTTTTTTCTCCAACACCCGGGAGTTCTTCTATGCTCTTTATCTTTTTCTTTTCTTGAGGTTCTTCTTCGGTTTTTTTAGGCATATTCTCACCACTTAACTTTTCTTTTCTAAAATATTTAAAATTCCTTTGGCTTCCTTCTCAGGATCAACTTCTTCAACTTCACTTGCTATGAATTCAAGCCTTTCAAAGAACTTGTTTATCTTCGTTCTTCCCCTGACAATAAATTCCTTCCCAAGAATTTCGTCGAGTTTGTCAAATAATTTTTTTGTATTTTTTCCATTTTCTGTCAATTCATACGCTTCTTCCGATGACATTCCAAGAACCTTTTCTGCCTGCTCCCGGAAGAACACAATTCTTATGTTTCCATATCCATCATCAATTACTCCACTGAGGATGAGAACAGGCTTTGGTTCAACTTCTCCGTGCTCCTCGCATTTGTTGTCCACTAATCTTGCTCCACACTGCGGGCAAACATAAAAAAACGGGTTTGTTTCAAAAAACTGCACAATCGCTCCTCTAATCTCACCAAACTTGCCAGGAGAGAGCTTGTTTATCTTAGTTCTCTTTATTTTTCCTGTTTCAACAGCATCTATTTTCTTATCAGACTTCTTTATTTTTCCGCTTTTTCCAATTCTTATTTCAACACCACCAAAATTGTCTCCCTTTGTGTAACCGTTGATTATTTCTATTACGTCCCCCTCATGTATCTCACCACTTTCTACACTCTTTACCTGCTCATTCCAAAGGGACAGTCTTATCTGGCCGGTCTCGTCTGCAAGTATTATGCTTACAACCTTCCCCTTCTCTCCATTTCTTGTGAATTCCTTTGGTTCAAATATTCTCATCACCTTTCCAACAACATTTACAGATTTCATTCCAGAAGGAACATTGCCTATTTTAAGTTCTTTTGAGATACTTTCCAATAGATTCAAGCCGAGCTCTTTGGCAACTATGTGTGCAGCTCCCTCTGGCGATATCAAACCGGAGAACTCCATTTCTTTTTCCTTCACGAGGCCCTCAACCTTTTCTTTGGGCATGTCCGTACTCTCAACTATTTTGTTTATGATTTCTTCAACACTTCCATACATAATTGCACCTTCTTTAAATGACAAAAAATAAGTAAATCCAATTTATTGCGATTCTTAGAAGCCCTTCTTCTTTGCAAGCTTTACATCGCTGACCAGGACAGTTTTTCTTCCGGCATGCTTTGCCAATGCAGCGCATTCAGCTGCCAGTTCAGATGCGATCTCCTCTATAACTGATGCAAACTCTTCTGCAGCCTTCCTGCTGACCCTTGCAGCGCCAGCCTTCTTTAGGATCCTCTCAACAGGAGCCAACGGTAGTTCGGTCATCTTAACACCTCCATTATTTCTTTATGGGACACATTCTATTTATAGTTTCTCAATTTAGATGACTTGTATTTTTCTGGTTTAAAGCTCTTTCGAATTCTAATGACTTTCGTTTTCAGTCCTCTGCGCCTCAGTTCTGCTTTTAAGTCTCTCGTGTAGGAATTTTGATCATATCCAAGACAGATGACATCTGGCTTTAGTTTTTCAATTATAAGATATTTGTCTCTTTTGTATCCAAGATATGCTTTGTCAACATAACTCAGAGATTTTATTCTAACAAGCCTTTTCTTCTCATCATTCACCGGATTACCCTTGAGCGCCTTAACGGTTGAATCTCTCGCAACAACAACCTCTAAGATATCGCCATACTTCTTTGCCTCTTTCAAAAAGAACTCATGACCAGGATGGACTATGTCAAACGTTCCAAATACGAGGACTCTTATCAATTTTTTCATTTTTGATCACTAATTTTACTTAGAGGCTATGAGGCTTTCGGCTTCAAAGATATATAAAATTAAGTTATAATTAAATTCATGCTCACCCTGTTATTTTGGGTTTTAGTTTTCGTTGTAAGTCTTGGTGTTCTTTTAAAGAGTGCAGATTTCTTTACAGACTCTGCGGAAGAGATAGGATTGGCTCTTGGAATACCTGCTTTCATAGTTGGAGTGACTATTGTGAGTATAGGCACTTCGCTTCCGGAACTGGCATCATCAATAGTTGCTGTTCTTGAAGGCTCTTCTGAAATTGTAAGCGGAAATGTGGTTGGTTCAAACATAACAAATATCCTTCTCGTTCTTGGGGTTTCTACCATAATTGCTAAGAAGCTGACAACGAGCTGGGAATTGGTACGTGTTGATTTACCAGTTTTGATAGGTTCGGCACTCTTATTGGTTGCAACTTGTCTTGATGGAGTTTTCACATTTTGGGATGCAGTTCTATTCATAATTGGTTACATAATCTACATTAGCTATACAATATCCATGCAGAAAAGAAACAAAAGAGAAATGATAAGATCTCATAAAGTCATTAAGAAATTAAGACTGAAGCCAATATTGATACTCATAATGAGCTCAATATTCATCTATATCAGCGCAAAGTACATGGTTGAGTCAATAATTCAGGTCTCACAAATTTTAAAGATAGGGACAGAGGTGCTCGCGGCAACAGTTGTGGCACTTGGTACTTCATTTCCAGAGTTAATAGTCAGCGCTACAGCTGCAAGGAAAGGCAAGGGAGCTATGGCAATAGGAAACATACTGGGTTCTAACATATTCAACACATTCGTTGTTATGGGAGTTCCTGGATTAATCGGCACGATATTAGTTCCAAATGATATGATATACATAGGACTTCCAGTTATGCTTGGCGCCACTATACTTTATTTCTTTGAAACTCAGGATAGAGAAGTTACAGGGTGGGAAGGAGGAATACTACTTCTACTTTATGCTTTCTTCATAATGAAGTTATTTGGAGTGGTCTAACTCTCACATTTTTATATATTCTTTCTCACAATAGTTTTATTGAATAGGATTTGGGGTGTGTGGGTGTGAAGAAAAAGCTGCTTATTCTTTGTGTGGACAGGGATGATGATGTTGGACGAAAGACTAAATACAAAGGTCCGATAATAGGCAGAGACAAGAATTTAAAGGTGGCAACAGCACTTGCCCTTTCAGACCCGGAAGATTCCGATGCTAACACGATGTTTTATGGTGTTAAACTTTATGACCAATTGAAGAAGGAAAAGGATGTGGAAGTGGTCACCATAACAGGTTACAAGGATGTTGGGATAAAATCAGATGAAATATTAGGTGAGCAACTGGAAAAGGTGATTAAGAAGACTAAAAGAAAGGATATAGTTTTGGTTACAGATGGTGCTGAGGACGAGAAGATAATACCAATAATACAGGGTAAGGGGAATATAGTTTCAACTCAAAGAGTTGTTGTAAAGCAGAGTGAGAATCTCGAGGGCGCTTACTACATGATCCATGATTTCATAGAGGACCCCAAGATGGCAAAAATATTTTTGGGCGTTCCTGCACTCGCACTTCTACTTTATGCACTCTTTGGCTCAACTGGATGGAGAATAATATTGGGAATACTTGGAATTTATTTAATAATAAAAGGGTTCAAGCTTGAGGAGCCGATAAATAACCTTATGATGAGTATTAAGACATCTCTCACAAGCGGGAAGACATCATTCTTTTTCTATGCAGTTGGTTCAATTGTGGTTTTGGTGGGTCTTAAAGGTGGATACGATCTTATTCAGATGGTTGCTGCTACCGATATATTGGAGATAATTGCTGCATTTCTTAAGGGTTCCATATACATAATGTTTCTGGCGTCTATCATCATAATTCTTGGCAGAATGATATCTATTCAGTCTAAGGGGAAAGACATATTCAGGCATATAACTCTCATGGCACTCTCATTTAGCTTGTCTTTGGTTATTTATGAGGCTTCATCATTGATACTAATGCCCGAAATAGGCATTTACAGGCTTTTTGTCTCAATTGTCTTTGGATTCTTCATAGTTTTGGCGTCAGTTTTGATTGAGAGAAATGTTAAGTAAAATATATTTTACATAATATGCTTCATAATGTATATAATAAAATAAACTTGATATAAAGAATATATTTAATTAAATATATTATAAAGAATGTTATACATTATATATTTCATAAAAAATATAATAAACATATAAATACTTCAAACCACAAAAATAAAATGGGGTGTGAAATGTGAGTGGTATGCCAAGTAGGATGACCACAAAGAAGGATAACGACTACAAATATCTTTTTCTAAGGGATAAGCCTGTAGAAATGTTGGTTTTGCTTAAAAAAGGAGGCTCTCCTAGGTATGCTACTCAAATTTCGAAGGGCGTGGATTGTACATATTCTCATACGATAAAGGTTCTTGAAAAATTCAGGGAGCTTGGACTTGTAGAATTCAAAAAAAGAGGGAGAATAAAGCTAATATCATTAACTCCAGATGGAGAAGACATAGCACATGACTTTGAGGGATTAATAAGGAAATTTGAAAGGGCGACTGATCAATTGAACGAGAAAAAGAAGAAGATGAAAGGGATACAAGCAGAAGAAAAAATAGAGAAAAAGAAGAAATCTAAAAAATGAACTCCACAACGTTACAATGTACAAAAATGTATAAAACTGCTGCTTTTGATAAAATTTATCTATTCATCTCCATGTTTTAGGGTTATTTCGGTTTCTCAATAATGATACAATATAAATTTTTATATGATCGCGAATAAATATTTCTATTATATTGTTGTGGAGGTGTTTTTTTGAAAAAAAGTATACCACCTGGAGAAAAAAGGCTAAGATCTAAGGACTCATTGTACTTTCCATCCGTTCAAGGGAGCAAATGGAAAAACATAGACTCGGATATAAGATGGGATGTTGATGATGTTATAAATCACATTTTCCCTAAGGAATATCAGGAGAAGTCCTATGAATATGCCGTAAAATTAACCCGATTTTTGCTTGATAACCCCCGGGGTGTAGATAAAAATATGCTGTCGGAATTCATAAAAAGTAACAACATACCGGTATCAACCATGTATAATGTGATAATACCCAAGATGGTTAGATTTGGCCTATTTGAGAGGAGGAGGGAATCAAACATCTCTAATCCAACAAAAGGTTGGTTCCTTATTCTTAAGCCTTCTATGGCATTCTCTTCCCATTTACAAAAACTTGCTGATGAATGGAGATCAATTTACAAAACAGCAATTTCCAAAAAATGATATATTGTATAACAAATATTTTTTAAAGTATATTATATAATAGATATAATATAAAATATATTTTATATAAAATTTAATTTAATATATATTTTTAATTATATGGTTTATATTACATATTT
>JAGGZI010000029.1 GCA_021162085.1 Candidatus Aenigmatarchaeota archaeon | reverse complement strand
TAAGTAGGTTTTCCTGACATATTCTTCTGTGAGGTGATTTTGTGAAAATAAGGGATATGACATATGAAGATGTAAAAAGAATATCTGATGCAAGATTCAGTAATTGGAAAAGTTTTTCTCAGAAATTAATTGATAATGGTTTAAGTTCTGCCCTTAAGGCACATCCTGGCTCTCCGAAAAGAGATGTTCCTGATGAAATAAAATTAAATGAAGATTCTGAAGTTAAAATAACCATGGTTGGAACAGGCGGTGCTGGATGGGTTATTGGAAGGTACAACGAGTTAAGGGGCTCTGGTGGATTTGCAATAGAGTATGGTGATGAAAGAAACAAGATTCAGATATATGTGGACCCAGGGAAAAACTACTCAAGAGATGCACCAAATTACATTGATGTGAATTCTATTGATGGAATAATATGCACGCATATTCATCCAGACCATGCTGCAGAGCTTGTCTCCGCCCTTCAGGATGCGAGTTTGAACGCAAAGAGAAGGGGAGGAAAATTTTTAGCCCTAAATAAAACTGCCTTGACTGGGGCGGGCGATGCCAAGGGAACTCCCACGGATAAGTTTCACACCAAATTATTAATGGGAGAAACGTACCTTATGACAGGAAGAGACCAAGACGAAGTTGAGAATGAAGTTGAAAATACACCATATTCATGGTTTGATGGCATCAAGAATGAAATAGAATATGAGAAAAATGGGCTTGAAATTAAATTGAAAGCAACCAAATCTTGCCATCAGGAAACAGGAGCTTCCAATCCAGAAGATGTTTTTGGATTTATATTGGAAACTGATAATGGAACAAGGGTTGGCTATACTTCTGACACAAGAGTGTGGGAAAAGGAAATTGGACAGAAAATTGACACAGAAAGAAGAACTATAACATTTGAAAAGGGAGAAGCACCAGAAAAACTAATTCATAGAGATGATATAATAAGCCAATATAAAGATCTGAATGTTCTAATAGCAAATCCTGCAGCATTTACTCCCGCTGTTTACGATGGAAAAATAATAGACCATGACAACAATCACATGAGAGTTGATGGTGTAGTCGACTTTGCTAAAAAATCTGGGGCAGAAGTTGTAACTTTTAGGGAAATAGCAGCAGAAAATTACAGAATTGGTCCAGAAGCAAGAAAAGTCCTTGGAGAGTTTGGCCATAAAGACTTCATAGACTTTGGTATCGCCTATCTTGAAGAATTCCTCCCGAACACAAAGATTGCTGTATTGAATGATGGAGGAAGAATTGTTGCTTAGGTGATTAAATGCCAAGAGCCATATTTATAGATCCACACGGAGACGACCTCATAATAGCCGTCGGTGGGACTCAAATTCAGTTAATAGATGCTGGATGGGAGATAAAACAAATTCAAATGACGGATGGCAGACATGGTAGTAACATAATGGACCCTGAAACAACCAAAAGAGTCAGAGAAAAAGAGAGCGAAAGAGTGAGGGAATACCTTGGCATAAAAGACTTTTATAATTTTTGTGTCGAAGATGGTAAGTTGAACTTTTTAGACCCTGAAAAGAAGGGGGAAGTTATAGAAGAGTTGAAAAATCAAATAGAAGAGTATGATGCAGATGTAGTATTTATACCGGGAAAGGCTGAGGGTCATCCTGACCATAGGGCGGCCTATGAAATTGGTCATGAGACAATTGAAATGTTAGAAAATAAGCCATTGGAAGTTCATTATGTTGTATGGCTATTTCCATTCTACAAGCAAGACCCAGGCGAACTAGAAAAGATCTTAAAAGCCAACATAGATCAGGAGTTTGACAGGAAAATAAAAGCCGTAAGAATGAATGAGTCGCAGGAGCGAGAAGGCAGGTACTCAGAAATAGTAAAACACATTGACGCTTATTTTTCTTTGATATATTCTGCCTACAGAAGCTGGGAGAAAAAAAGATCAGAAATAATTGCAATCCCAAAAGTAAATGAAAAATATAACATACTCATTCAAAGCCTTAGAGATGTTGAGGATGTCACAGAAATATTTCATGGAAGGAAAAGTGAAAAAATTAAGGCATGAGAGGTGATTTAATGGAAGGAAAATATCCAAGTTTAGAAGGTGAAAACATTATTGTTATAGGAGCTGGAGGAATAGGTGGTGCAGTTGTTGGTGATTTTTTAAGGCAGGGTTCAAATGTTTATGCTTTGGATAAGAAGCCATTAAAAGAACTTGAAAAAGTTTGGGATGATTATTATGGAAAATTTGAAAAGGGAATTTTAGAAGTTTATCAGGCAGATGTAACAGACCATGAAGAATTGAAGAAAACCATAAGAGAAATAGGTAAAAAAACAAAACCAAAAGGAATTAGATCGATGATCTACACAGCCGGAATAGGAGAATCAATTGACGTAAGAGATTTTGAAGACGGATTTCCCGAAAAGTTATTCGAATTAAATGTTTGTGGATTTATATATGCCATCAGAGAGATAGCCCCTTACATGAAAAAAGGTTCATCCATTACGGCAATTGGAAGTTTAAATGCTTCCAGGTCAGAGCCTCATATGGCACTCTATGATTCTACCAAAGCTGCCTTGACACAATTTGCTAGAACGGCTGCAGTAGATTTAGGACCTGAAATAAGAGTGAATGTGGTTGCTCCAGGATATATAAGAACTCCACAAACGACAGAAGAGCTGAATAACCCAAAGGCCAAAAAAACCATAGTTGACAACACAATACTTAAAAGAGTTGGAACCCCTGAGGATATCTCTGCTGTTGTAGTTGCTTTGGCCAGCGACGACTTTAACTATGTTACAGGCTCTGTTATTCCCGTGGATGGTGGTTTGGCACTTGCACAGTACCCACCAATTGAAAAGCAAAAAAATATGTGAGGGTCAGTATATATGAATAATAGAAAATTTGATGAAGAGTATTTCAATAAAAATGAGTTTTTTAAGCCATATCTGTGGGGATTTGGTAGGTCTCCCTATGAATTAAACAAATATAAAAGACAAATTGACCTCATTAAGGCTCTTTTATCTCCAAATGATCCAAAAGAGGCTAAAAATATATTAGAAATAGGTTGCGCAGAGGGTATTTTTACAGAAATGCTGCTTAAAGAATTCCCAAATTCAAAAGTTACCGGCATAGAGTTTTCTAAAAATGCTTTAAAAAGAGCTGAAAAAAGACTTGAACCATATGGTGAAAGAGTAGAGTTGATTCATGGTGACATAGTTGAAAAGGCCAAGGAACTACCATCTAAAATTTTTGATGCAGCATTTATGAGTGAGATGATTAATTATATTGGAAATGATTTCCCTATCCCTGCGCTGAACGACAGAGTAATTTACCCTGTTGCTGAATCGTTGAAACTTGGCAGTCCATTAATTATAGCACAGATAGTTGGAATGATAGACTATCCCGAAGAATCGTCAACAAGGATTCCTGTAATACATTCATACAAAACTATGCTTGCTGAACAACCTATTCTAAAAAAGGCTTATGATGAATCATTTTTGGAATATAAAGACGAAGAAAATCAGGTTTTCAAATACGAAATTTGGGGCTTCAGAAGAGTTGATGAAAAGAAAGAACCAAACTGGAGATGGAGAAAGGCATGAGAGATTACAAAGAATACATAATTACAGGGTGGTTTAATGAGAAAATTATCCGAAGATATGATTATGTTGGCGAATGAAATTGGTTTAACAGAAGAATTAATTCAAAAAGGAGTTGAACAAACTCTTAGAATTGCTAAAGAGAAAGAGTTAGATTTATCCGAAAATGTTTTAGTCGGATTTGATATGAATGGTCCCATGACTGCAACATGGGATGCTTCTCTAAGACCGAGACCCGGTGTACCAAAGGGTGTTTTAACGCTACATGGAATACCAAAAACAATTCTTTCTGGTTGGGATATTACCACAATAGAAAATTTTCTTTACAAAAAAATGGGATTTGAAGATATGAATAATTTTTTCATAGTTGGAGAACTTGGAGCTGTATACAAACACAAAGGTGAAACAATTGAGCCAAATCCGGTACCCGAAGAAGATGTCATAAAATTATGGCATAATATTTTTGAAGGGGTTGCAGAGGAGAATTTGAAAATCGCGGTGCAGGGAAATATATCAAGTAGTGTTGGAGATATTTACATGGAAGCTGAGAGCCCGAGTAGAGGTAACCTTCAGGATCATTTCCTTGTTAAAAATAAAGACGTTTGGACAAGAGATATCTATAATTCTCTTGGGGATGGATTTGAATATAAAGACGGAAAAATTGAATTTAAACCAACTGATGAAAATGTAAAAAAACTATATGAAGTATTATCAAGAAAATATACGCTCCAATCGGTAAGATTTGAAAAAAAGGGTGAAAAACTTTACTTATGGAGAGATAAGAACGATAAAGAAGATTTTAATCTCAAAGAAATGGAAAAAATAGCAAGAAAAATCATACCGGATGAATGGGAAATAGATCCCAATAATGACTACTGTGTTGATTTCAAAAGAAAAAGTATCGAAATAGACAAGGAATACACAGCAAATCTTCTTGCAAAGAAAATATTCCAAGAAAAAGATTATGTTATAACCAACGTTGGAGATAAGCCAGGCGATATACTAAGGGGAGAAAACACTATAAACTACCCACAATTCGGTACAAAAGCTCAGGTATATTGTGAAAAGGAAGGAATACCACACATTCCAGTTGTTCATGCAGGCGATTACTCAATGATTTTAGCAGAGGCAATCAGAATTTCAAAGGGGGGATAAAATGTGTGGAATTGTGGGTTATATAGGAGAACCCATTAATTTGGATAAAGTAAAACTAACAGTTGAATCCCTGGAGTACAGAGGTTATGACTCTGTGGGAATTGTTGGCTTAAAAGACGGTAATGTAATTTATTTTGACAAGAACATCGGTAAAATACAAACACTTTTTGAAAGCAAACCAAAAGATATGAAGATGGATACATGGCTCGCCCACACGAGATGGGCAACAAGAGGAGATGTAACCAAGGAAAATGCGCATCCCCATACAGATTGTAGTGGAAATATTTATGTAATACACAACGGCGATTTTAGTTTAGAATATAAAAAAATAAGAAAAACTCTTGAAGAAGAGGGTCATAAATTCACTTCAAACACCGATACTGAAGTTATTGCTCATTTGATAGAAAAATACTCAAAAGAAACAGATTTCTTGGAAGCATGTATAAAATCTGGTAAAGAACTTGGTGGATATTTTGCCGTTAGCATAATCAACATAGATAGACCTGATGAAATAATAGCAATGAAAAGGGGTGAACCACCCCTTCTTATTGGAAGAGGTGAAAAGCAAAATGTAGTTGCAAGCGACACTAGAGTAATTGCTCTCTACACAGATACATTTACTTCAATGGAAGATGGTGATGTTGCAGTGATAAAAAAAGATTCAATAGAAATATTCAATAGTGGGAAAAAAATTGAGAGGGATTTCACTCATATTGATATAGAAGATATGGTAAGAGACAAAGGAGAACTCCTGCCAAATATCATAAAAGAAATTATTTCTGGTGGTGGTATAATTGACTGAGACATTAGTGATAACTGGTATAGGAGATATGACAGCCGACGATACTTATAAATTCTATTTATCTAACTCATATATAAGAAAACTTCGTGAAGATGGGGGTAGTTTTCGTATAATTACTGGATGGAGTCCCAATGTAGTATCATCTATAATTCAAGAAATAGACGTGGATATGGCAATATCTAATGGTGTGATACTTTCAAAAGAAGAAACTAAACAACTTAGAGGAGTGGACTATACATACAAAGATAAAATAACTGAATTTATAAAATACAATGAAAATGACGTGCTGATGCCACAGAACAATGGAAAAATAGGTGATATAACTCTTCTCGGATTCTATGTTAATCCACCATTTCATATAAAAAGGAGATTAATAAGAAGTGTGTCAGAACCAATGAAAATAAAAGAGAGATATGAACAAACAAAAGATGGTATTATAGTAAAGGAAGATAATTTATATGAGCTATCCGCTATGTTGGCAGAAAAAACTGAATTTTTACCGTTCTCTGTTGAAAAGGTTGATGAAAGAGAATATGAAGTAAAATTTAATCCTAAACAAAAAAAGGTATTCGATTTCGATGATGTTAAGAGAATCTGCGATAAAATGAAATTCGGAACTCCAGAATATGATAGTTATATAGGAATAAATAATGCAGAAAAAGATGGATTTGTTGAAGAAAT
>JAGGZI010000020.1 GCA_021162085.1 Candidatus Aenigmatarchaeota archaeon | reverse complement strand
TTGCTTCAGATATTTTATTTCTCTTTTTCCATATTTATCATATAACCCCGTTCTTCCCTGAATAAAGAGACCTCCACCGGAATTTCTGTAATCTACCAAAATATTCAGAAGATTATCATTCATTCTGTAAAGGTTGCTTAATGCTACCGCCCGGTAATTTTTCAAGATATCCGGATTTGATAGAATTTCATTTGTTGTAATGATATCAAAATCAAGCCCGGCTGAATAAAGCAACCCTCTCAGCATGCCTCTATCTGCTATTTTGAAGTGAGAATACATTTTTAAATTTCCCTTTCCATCCCGATAATCAAAACTCTTTGAGAAGGTATCATCTATGATCGCAAATTTGCTTTTTTTCAATCTTCCCTCAGGAGTTGAATGAAAAGTTTCTGCAGCAACTTTTATCTGTTCATCGGTGAATTCTGGAAAGCCCATAATTTTATTCTCCCACAAAGCCATTCCGCTTCCAGTTTCCCTGGCAAATAGAGCTCGTTTTTTCAATTCATCTATATTATCTGGAGAAAGACTGCGCCTGCTTTCCCATTTTATAAATGCCGCTTTTCCACGGGTTTCAAAGTATTTCACAAAAGCGTAGTCTCCACCTTTGGCCATAATACTCCAGGTCTTGCGTATCCCAGGATTAATATGCACTATATCCACCTTTGGAGAAAAGGCATATTCATCATAATCCAAAGCCATCGAATTTATAAATAAAAGACCACCTCCTGCACACCGGGCTGTCATAATAAGAACATGATTTGGATCCGTGGTTTTTACAACACCTATTAAATGGTTCCTTGCCTTCCTTTTTTCTTCCAATCTGAAGAGTTGCCAGTCATAAAACTGCCTTCTTGAATCTCCACCACCATTTATCCATTCTATCATTTCAGTAGAATTAGTTATGTCTGGCAATGGCTTTGGGGGTTCCGCATTTTCAAAGTTTACCGAAGAATTGCCCCATGCCATTTGGAGAGATGAGATGTTATTGTGGTATCCCTCCCTGAGCCATTCTCTGAATCTTTGCTTTGCAAAAGGAGAGTAATCAAACCAGCCATTCAAATAGGGAGCCCCTGGGTAGTTATCTTCGTTTGAGTATCCAAACTGTAAGAGAAAACCAAGATATGCTGGATGAGTTTTGTATCTCTTAATTATCGCTTTGATCGCCTCATCCTCGTATTTTTGAAAATCTGGAACATTAAAACTCATCATTGCAACAGCTTTTCCCTTATCACTTGTCTGAAGAAAATCTTTATAATTTGGGGTTAAGTCAAACCACCACTGAGGCGGTACATTATGCCAAAAGAAAGGAATGATATAAACATTTTTTGATTTCGCATACTCGAAGATTTCATCCAATTTTTTCCAGTCCATCAATTTTCCAACATCTTCTGGTTTTGGAAAGGTATTATGTTTTGTGGTATCCATGCGATGCCAACTGAGCTTTACTGCAACATAATTGTAGCCATATTTTGCAGCTTTATTAATGTATTCTATGACATTTTGATACTCCTCATCGCTTTTGTAAGGGTCAGAGGTTGTTCTGAGTCCAAGGATGTCTAATGGTTTTTCTCCAACAAATAGGGTTGGATTTCCATCCACTACTTTTACATAGCTCCTTTTCGGAGTTGTTAATAATTTTTCTTTACTTTCCTCCATCGTTTCATAGGTTTTAAATTGAGAGGTTGGAACGTGAGATTTCCAACCTACAAGAAAGATAGAAACAAGTAAAATTCCCACTCCCGCGGTAATCAGGATTTTATTTTTATCCATGTTCGTCACCATTAGCAAACCCTTTTTAATAAATACTTTTAGTTAGTGAGTCTCAATTTTTAAGTGTTTTTATTAGCATTTCTTTATTCTATCTTATAAACGCTGGCAAACTCTCCGTAGCTTCACTCCTTATCCTTGTTTCACTCGGGAGAATATAACAGGGGATAAACGGTTCACTTCGGCTCGCCCAAACCCACTTCGTGGGCTTATTCGCAATTGTTTATACCAACAATAAGTTAACAGAACCGAGAAGCGTGATGTCTATCGAATTATCATTTTCATAGAAATCGGTTTCTATAGCCATATGAGAGTCAATTAGGAGATGTTTGCATTGTAGATTCTGAAATAACACTCCTTGGATTTACTACTAACGGTTATTAGCAAGTTGCCAATAACCAGTTAATACAATACCCAGCTATAATAAATTCAGGTCCTTCGCTGAAGCTAAGGCCAAAGAAGGAAGTAAGGCCTAAGAACTGATGAGGAGAATCAGCAAGGATAAGGCGGTGACAGAGGGTTCTCAGGCTTCTATCAATACAGCTTGAGTTCCTGCTCTGTTATCTTCGATGCCAAATGCGTCAACCTAGTATGCCTCAGGGTGTGAGGATGCACTTTCCTCCCTAGCTTGGCCCTCTCAGCAATTCTTGCAATTATCTTACTCACCTAACTATGAATAATTAATTCCCATTCCTACCTAACAACTGGATGATAAGACTCGTAGGTGTAAGCCCAATAGAGGCATATTGGATAATAGAATATGTGGATAATGCTAAAAAGGAAATTGGAATTTATGATTTCGATCTAGTGGTAGTTAGAGGGGAAGAAAATCTTAGGAAGGTTCTGGGAAGGTTCTGGACACCTGAATCATCTCAGTTTTATGCGCTTCATATTGTAATGGATAAGCCGACTGTCATCGTGAGATTAGATGTTCCTAACAGAGATCTATTAGAGTCTTCCATATATCATGAGTTAGCTCACGCTAAGTTGCATGGCCATAGGAGATTCTACGAAATAGGTGTT
>JAGGZI010000056.1 GCA_021162085.1 Candidatus Aenigmatarchaeota archaeon | reverse complement strand
TTCACATATAGTCCTCTGTGCAATCTTCCGGTTCCGTAGCCCAGAAGTTCTTTAGTCTTTAAGATGTCGAATAAATTATACTCATGAGATATGATTCAACATCCAAAGATATTTTAGGAATCTTATCTATCTTGTAATATTTTCTTTCGTTAATGTATGAGAATGGTGGTTTCTTCCAATTAAATGTTCTCCAATAGCATGAATAGAGCTCGCCATTATTTACTTTTGGGTGTGGCTTAATTTCTAAGGATGCTTTATAAACATTTTCAAATATAATCTTATTTTCGGGAACAATCTCATCACCAAATGCATTTTCTTTTGAGTCCCATACAAGGTGAATGATTACATCTTTATTTTCAATAACATTCTTTAATTTTTCAAACTCTCTTGCTACATCAATTTTGAAAAAGTTGGCTCATTTAAATTTTCTTATGTCAACGAGGGTAAGGTCATCTGTTGACTACCAATAGAAAACTATTTAAATAAATAATCTACATTTTAAATGGATTAGTTTATGTGGGGGTAGTAAGTATGGTTAAAGACATTAAAATAGAAAATGTTGTGGCTTCTGTAACTTTGAATTCTAAGATACCTCTGGATAAGGTTGTTGCTAGGATTCCAGGTACCGAGTACGAGCCTGAGCAATTTCCAGGTCTGGTTTACAGGATAAAGGAGCCTCGGGCAGCTTCGCTAATATTCAGCTCAGGGAAGATAGTTTGCACTGGGGCAAGGAGTCCTGAACTGGCACGGAAGGCTGTTAAAAAAATAATAGACTCTCTTAAGAAGGCAAGAATAAAGATTACAGGAAAACCAAGGGTTAGAATTGAGAACATTGTCGCTAGCGCCAAACTTGATTCTACATTAAAGCTGAATGAAATTGCCTTTACGCTACCGAATGCTGAGTACGAGCCTGAACAATTCCCTGGATTAGTTTACAGGATAAAAGACCCGAAGGTAGCATTCCTTTTGTTTGGTTCGGGGAAGATAGTATGCACTGGTGGAAGGAATGTTCAGGATGTTGAAAAGGCCATAAAGAAGCTTGAGAAACAGTTAAGAGAGATAGAGGCTATTTAATTTTTTATATAGTCTTTTCCAATATAGTATTATGGATAAAGGCTCTGCCGCAATTCTTGTCTCAATACTTTTAATACTCATATCTCTATCCGTAGCAGCTTTGTTCTTCGCATGGGGTCAAAGAGTTAACAAGACATTCAAGGAATCGACTGAAAATATTGTGAACGAAAAAATAATGCAGTCCAAGGCAGGTTTTTTCATAGCCACAATTGCAGAAAACAAGATTGCAATAAAAAACAATGGCGAGGTTCCTCTCAATGCCAGTAATTTTCAGGTTTATTTGAACGACACTCTTGTACCTGCCACTCCAGAGAATCCATCAAATACAGAGGTAAGTCCAGGGGATATGCTTTATCTGGTTGTTTCAGCTCCAGACGGTAATTACACTGTGAGAGTTTCGGGTCCATACGGAAAGTTTGATGAATTGTTTGGAGAGATAGCGAAGGCATGGCTTTCTGGTTTTGACTACAGAAGAAATATAACTATAACAGAAAAATCAGGCAATGATTTGACTAATTATCAAATTTTAATAACTTTAACTACAAGTAATTTCGATTATTCTAAAACTCAGTCAGATGGTTCGGACATAAGGTTCACAGACTCTGATAAAACCACAAGATTGAGTTACTGGATAGAGGACTGGAATCCAGTTGGTGACTCCAAAATCTGGGTGGAAATTCCATCACTGTCTGCATCTTCTTCCAAGGACATATACATGTATTATGGGAATACAACGCCAGTCAGTTCTGAGAGCAACGGAACAAAAACATTTTTATTTTTCGACGATATGGAAACTTGGAATGGATGGTCACAGTATGGAAGTGGCAAAGTTACTCAAAGTAGCACACAAAAATATGAGGGGGTATATTCAGCATATAAATCAACAGCAAATGATCCAAATGGTGCATACAAGTTCTTACCATCAACACTCGGAAGAAACATAATCATGGAAGCCTACATTGATAGGACTTCTCTTGCAGGAGGAGATTCAGATAGAATAGGCTTAATAGATGACAGTGGAAATGGATATGGAAGCGGTTATAATCATGCCTCATATAAAACAATATTAGATAATAGAACTGGTTATTCTGGAACATCATATTATCCATCAACTACCAGCACGGATCATCAGAATACATGGTATGAATCAAAGTTGATAATAAATTCAACGCATGTTACGGCAGAAACTTGGTATGGAGGAGTAAAAGAAGGTTCTGTTACTTTATCCGACACTTCTCATTCATCTTTCACAAGATTCTATATATTTGGGGGATATTATTATTACGTTGATTTAGTTAGAATTAGAAAATACACTTCTTCAGAGCCAACTTATGCTATAAGCACAAATGAAGAAACACGTTAGGTTATGTGAAGCATTTTGGAATTGAAAATTCTAAATATTTAGAAATTAGATTTCCAAAAAATTTTAAATAGCTTGAATTTATATAATATGATACCGAAAATATTGCTAAATGTTTTATCAAGTAGGGGTTGTGTCATTATGGATTCTGATAATGTAAGCAAGTTTGAAGAATTTTTTAAGAGGTTCTACTACGACAAGCTTCTGGAGGCAGTTAGAGAAGGAAAGAGATCTGTTGTTGTAGATTTCAGGGACCTGGATAGATTTGATCCGATTCTTGCGGACATTTTGTTGAAGGAGCCTGAGAGAACATTTGAAGAAGCAAAGAGGGCTATGAAGAATATTGACTTGGGAACGGAAACCACCTTAGAAGTAAGGGTTAGCAACATTCCTGATTCTGAAAAGGTCAGAATTAAGGACATAAGGAGTGAGCATATAGGGAGATTGATAAAGGTTGAAGGCATGGTGAGGAGAGCTTCAGAGGTTAATCCTGAGATTGAGATAGCAATATTTCAATGTCCTGATTGTGGAGCAAAAATAGAGGTCCCTCAACTTGAGACAACTCTTACGTATCCCACGGAGTGCGAATGCGGAAGGAAAAGAGGATTCAAATTCATAGGGAAGAAACTCCATGATACAAGATACATAGTTTTAGAAGACCCGTTTGAAGTGACCGTTGGTGAAAAGCCCGGTGAGCTTAAGGTATTCTTGAAGGATGATCTGACAACACCTAAGATGCAGAGAAAAACTGATCCCGGTGCAAGGCTGGAGATAACCGGTATATTAAAAGAGCTTCCCAAGAGGATCGCCGGGAGAAGGACCAAACAACTTGAAAAGTATTTGGAGGCAAATTTCATCAGAGTCGTGGAGTTGGAGCTTGAAGAACTTGAAATATCTCCTGAGGATGAGGTAAAGATAAAAGAGCTTGCAAAAGACCCTGATATTTACAATAAGTTAATAAGGTCAATAGCTCCATCAATGTATGGGCTTGATGAAATAAAGGAAGCGCTGCTCCTTCAGTTGTTTGGTGGAGTACCGCACACACTTCCAGATGGAACAAAGATAAGGGGAGACATACATGTACTAATAGTTGGTGACCCATCTTCTGGTAAGACTCAACTACTAAAGTTGATATCCAAGTTGGTTCCACGAGGGAGGTACGTCTCAGGAAAGGGAACGACGGCTGCTGGTTTAACTGCTACCGTAACGAGAGACGAGGAATTCATGGGCGGATGGGTTTTGGAGGCAGGTGCTGTTGTCCTGGCAAACAAGAGTATAATATGCATCGACGAGTTTGACAAGATGAGTAAGGAAGATCAGATAAATTTACATGAAGCAATGAGTACGCAGACTGTCAGCATTTCAAAGGCAACGATACAGGCAACTCTTCCAGCCCAGACCTCTGTTGTTGCAGGATGTAATCCAAAATTATCAAGGTTTGATCCATTCAGACCCATAGCCGAGCAAATAGACATACCAGACACTTTGCTCTCAAGGTTTGACCTGAAGTTCGTTTTGAGAGATGTTCCGAGCAAGGACAGGGATGAGAAGTTAGTTGATCACATAATAAAGACAAGATTTGATGAAGAAGACATTAAACCCGTTATAGATCCCGAGTTCCTCAAGAAATATGTTGCATATGTCAGAAAAAATGTTAAACCAAAGATGACCAGAGAGGCTCTGGCAGTTTGCAAGAATTTCTTCGTTAATTTAAGGAGCAAGTATGCAAGCGAAGAAGCATCTGCAGTCCCATTGACTTTAAGACAGTATGAAGCACTCCTGAGGCTGGCAGAAGCATCTGCAAAGATAAGATTGAGCGATAAGGTTGAGAAGGAAGACGCACAGAGAGCCATAAAGCTCATGAAGAAGAGCATAAGGCAGTTAGGTTACGATCCAGATACAGGAAAGATAGATATAGATAGAGCTGAGGGCGGGGTAACTTCGTCACAAAGAAGTAAGATAAGGATTGTTATGGATGCCATAGATGAGTTGGAGAAAACTGTTGGTAAAACGATACGTATTACTGACCTGCTCAGTGCCCTTGAGGACGAAGGCATAGATGAACACACGGCAGAATCCATAATTCGAGAAATGAAGAACAGAGGATTACTTTTTGAGCCAAGGTCAGGTTTTATTCAAAAACCCTAAGGAGGTGTATTGATGAGTGAAAAAAAAGAGTCGATCAAGGTGAACATAGATAATGGTGGACCTGCATTTTTTTCTGATAGCATAACGGTTTTTCACAATCAGATGAAATTTGTCTTGGATTTCCAGCAGGCAACACCAAGATTCACAAGGATAGGGGATAGTGAAACATCGCAAAATATGTATGTCAGGCACAATGCAGTAGTTCTTGATCCAATATTGGCGAGAGATCTTCTAAATATATTGAAGGATAATATAGAAAAGTATGAGAAAACCTTTGGAAAGATAAAGGTCAATAAAAGAAGGAAATCTGGAAAGCCTGTGAAGACAAATAAAAAGGTTAATCATACAAAAAGTTATATTGGCTAGAATGGTGAAGACATGGTTGAGAGAAAGCGGTTAACGGCAATAAAGATGGACATAAGGGGAATAGTTGATGGTAGGTATTTCAAGACGGAGGGATTTGAAAGCAATTATATTATAACTCCAAATGGACTTAGAATTTCAAGGGCAAGAATTATGGGTACCATTATGACAAAATTCGTCACAGAGGACAGAAATTATGGTTTCATAGTCATTGATGATGGAACGGAAACCATAAGGGCAAAAGTTTTCAAGAACACAAAGATATTTGATAACGTGGATGTTGGAGATATAGTTGATGTCGTAGGAAAGGTAAGGGAGTATGATGGAGAGATATACCTTGCTCCAGAAATTGTAAGAAAGATAGACAATCCAAATTTCTTAATACTCAGGAAGGCGGAACTTCTTGAACAAGGTAAAGATTTCAACGAAATCAAGGAAAGGGTAAGAGCATTTAAAAAACAAACCTCAGATATGGATGAAATCAAAAAGCTCGCTGAGGCGGAAGGAATAGATCCCGATGTAGTTGAATCGATACTTGCATCTGAGGAAGAGGAACCACCAAAAGAGGAGAACAAGAAATCACTTAAGGACACTGTCCTGAAAATAATAGAAAAACTTGATGATGGAGCAGGGGCTGAGTACACCTCTATAATTGCAGAATCCAAGTTAACTGAAGCAGAAGTTGAGGATGTAATCAACGAGCTACTTAGTGATGGAACATGCTATGAGCCAAGGCCCGGCAGAATAAAGGTTCTGTAAGATTGGCACTTTCAATCATTAACTCAATAGTGATTTTTATCGATTGCTATATCACTACCGATAAATTTATAAACAACTGTAACAAAAATGTTAAGATATCGGTGCTGATGAAATTAGTCACAATCGGTGATTGAGTGAGCGATAACGAGCTCGAGGAAATTAGAAAGAGAAAACTTGAGGAAATGAAGAAAAAAATGTTGGAGGGCGATAAAGTTATGGAGATAGAGGTTACTGATAATGACTTTGATGAAAAGGTAATTGAACAATCAAAGAAAGTGCCTGTTGTTGTTGATTTTTGGGCAGTATGGTGTGGTCCATGCTTGATAATAAGCCCAGTTCTTGAAAAACTTGCAAAGGAGTATGAGGGTAAGTTCATACTTGCAAAGTTGAATGTAGATGAGAATAGAATGATAGCTCAAAGATACAATGTTATGAGTATACCGACAGTTAAAATGTTCAAGGGAGGAAAAATTGTTGATGAATTCATAGGAGCATATCCAGAGCCTCTCATAAGGCAATGGTTAGAGAGAAATTTAGGTGATTAAATGGTGGAAGAGAACAAAGTCTTTGATGTGATAATACTTGGTGCAGGCCCCGCTGGCTTATCTGCCGCTGTTTATGGTAGAAGATATTTCTTGGACCTCGTGGTTATAGGAAAGGATATGGGACTTGCCTCAGAAACCGATGAAATTGATAATTATCTTGGATTTCCATCTATAAGTGGAGTTGAACTCATTCAAAAATTTGAGGCGCATGCAAAAAAGCTCGGTGCCGAAATCTTAAGAGAGGAAGTTACTGACTTAAAAAGAGAAGGTGATGTCTTTACCGTTGTGACAACACAGGGCGAGTACAGGGCAAAGACTATCATTTATGCCTTTGGTGGTAATAAAAGAAAACTGGATGTTGAAGAAGAGAAAAAATTTAGAGGAAAAGGAATAAGTTATTGTGCTACATGCGATGCTGCATTTTTCAAGGACAAGATAGTTGCCATTACTGGTGGAAGAGATTCTGCAGCCGGGGCAGCGCTACTTCTTTCAAGATTTGCAAAAAAAGTTTACATAATATACAGGAGGGATAGGTTAAGGGCACTTCCCTACCTTGTTAAAAAAATCGAGGAAACTGAAAACATAGAGCCGATATACAATTCAGTTATAAGGAAGGTTAATGGGGAGAATTTTGTTGAATCTGTCGTTGTTGAAAATTTAAAAACAGGAGAGAAGAGCGAAGTAAAATTAAATGGAATCTTCGTTGAGTTTGGATATGAACCAAATTCGGACCTTGCCAAAAAAATTGGTGTGGAAGTGGAGGGCGGCGGGAGAATAATTGTCAATCCTGATATGTCTACAAATATAAGGGGATTCTTTGCCGCAGGAGATGTCTCAACTGGCAGTAATAAATTTGACCAAATAATAACCGCAGCTGCCGAGGGGGCAATTGCTGCCGATTCTGCTTATCACTTTATTTCAAGGGGAGGTGGTTAAATGGTTTTTGAGAATGTTTCAAAGATCTTAAACAGAGTTTCAAAAATAATTGGGTTAAGTGAAGAGGAGATATCAATTCTTTTGTCGTTTAAGAGAATAAGCAAAAAGGAGATTGTTGTGGATGGAGAAAAATATACTGCGTGGAGGATTGTTCACAATGATTCTCTCGGTCCAGGAAAGGGTGGCATAAGGTTCCATCCAAATGTCTCCGAGGATGAGGTTAAGTCACTTGCATTCTGGATGAGTATGAAAAATTCCCTGGCGGGGCTTCCATATGGAGGTGCTAAGGGAGGAGTTAAAATAAACCCAAAGATAATGAGTAAGGAAGACTTAGAAAAAGTTAGCAGGGAGTTCATAAGAGCATTTCACGAATTTCTTGGAGAAGACATCGACGTTCCAGCACCAGATGTCTACACGAATCCCCAGATAATGGGATGGATGCTTGATGAGTATGAAAGGATAAAGGGAAGACATGAACCAGGGATGATAACAGGTAAGCCATTGGCACTACAGGGATGTAAGATAAGGGGTAAGTCCACTGCAAAGGGAGGTTTTGTTGTTTTCAAGGAATTGCTCTCAAAGATAGGTAAGAATAAAGATGAAATAACAATAGCCGTTCAGGGATTTGGCAATGCAGGTTATAACTTCGCTCAGTTTGCATATGATGAAGGCTTCAAGGTAGTTGCCGTTAGTGATAGTAAGGGAGGAATAGCAAATTCAAGTGGATTGAACATACCTGAAGTTAAGAAGGTCAAGGACGAAAAGGGAAGTGTTGTTGAGTATAATGCCGATAAAATATCAAATGAGGAGCTTCTTGAAATGGATGTAAATTTTCTAATACTTGCGGCTCTGGAGAACCAAATAACGAAAGACAACGTGAGTAAGGTAAAGTCTAGATACATAATAGAGCTTGCAAATGGACCAACAACCTTTGATGCGACTATTGCCCTGTATGAGAGGGGTGTCATGGTGGTTCCAGACATACTCGCCAATGCAGGCGGAGTCATTGGAAGTTATTTTGAATGGGCGCAGAATAAAACAGGGAACATATTTGAAGACGATTATCTCGAGAAGAGATTGGAAGATATGATGAAAAGAAACTTCAACAAAGTTTATGAGCTTCATCTTGAAAAGAAAGTCGACATGAGAACGGCAGCATACATAATAGCAATAAAGAGGATACTCGACGCTGAAAGGGCAAGAGGAAGGCTATAAATTATGAGAGTGTTGCTTTTCACATCATCGCATTGTGCGCACTGTCCTGCTGCAGAACGGATCGTCAAAAAAGTAGTTCCGGAATATCGTGAGTATGGGCTGCTCTACAGAAAGATAAGGCTCAAGAGCCCCGAGGGAAAGGAATACTTCCCAAGATATGGTGTCATGGGAACACCAACTATAATTTTAATTGACGATGATGGAAAAGAAGTTAAGAGAATAATCGGGGCTCCAAGTGAAAACAACTTCAGGGCAGAGTTGGAGAAGTTGCTTGGTTTAAGAAAAAAGTCGTTCTTAGGAAAATTCTTTGGTCATTAGGATGATGAGTTTGCAAAATTTTTTGAATAAGAAAAATGTTGTTGCAGTGGTTGGTGCATCAACCAATCCAAAAAAATGGGGATACAAAGTTTACAGGGCATTGAAGAAAAATGGATTTAAAGTGTATCCGGTGAATCCTAAACACGACAAAATAGAAGATGATAAGTGCTATCTAAGTTTGGAGTCTCTCCCTAAGAAACCGGACTTGGTTATAACTGTTGTTCCTCCCAGCGTAACAGAGAGTGTGGTAAGGGAGTGTAAGATGTTAGGAATAAAAATGGTATGGATGCAGCCCGGTTCTGAGTCGCAAGAGGCAATAAAATTTTGTCAGGAAAATAACATGAGAGTGGTTTACAATGCATGTTTTGTTATGGATGGATTAAAGGAAACTTTTGGTGATTAAATGATTACATTTGCATGCAGAACCATAAATCTTGAGGACGTATTAAGATGCTCTTTCAACATAACCAAGACGGAATATAAAGTACTCTACTTTATTCTAAGACACAAAAAGGAATACACCGCATCATGTATATCCAGGAAAATGGGGCTGGAGAGGACAACAATACAAAAAGCTCTGAAGAGTCTGGTCAACAAGGGCCTTCTCAAGAGAAGAAAGAAAATTTTATTATCTGGTGGCTACGTATTCTTGTATGATGTTGACAAGGAAGTTGTAAAGGGGAAAGTGAAGGACATAGTCTCAGCATGGTATAAAAAAGCCATAGATAAAATTAACAATATATAGATGTGTGTATGATGAAGAATATAGAGGTTGAAGTGATGAGTTTTATTTCTAAAGGTCTAAAGTTGAGATAAAGTGGCTAAGAATTAAATTTACATTTAACCTTTAAATTTCAATTACCATATTTTATTTAGTGATTTTATGAAGAGCTACGAAAAACTACTGGAGAGAGCTGAGGAGAAAATATCCAAAGAATTAACAGTCGTGAAAAGGTTCAACGTTCCTAAGGCGGAGGTACTTGTTCAGGGAAATAACACGATAATTCAAAACTTCTCTGAAATTGCTTCATACCTTAACAGGGATAAGAAACATCTTCTTAAATTTCTCCTCAAAGAACTTGCTGCTCCAGGTGAGATAAAAGATAATAGAGCGCAGATACTTGGTAGGTTCACAGGAGAAAAGATAGACGATAAGATAAAACTTTACGTGAAGGAGTTTGTGATATGTTCCGTATGTGGTAAGCCAGACACCAAGTTAATAGAGGAGGATGGACTCACAAAGATAAAATGCGAGGCATGTGGCTCAAAAAGAGTCGTGAGGAAATTATAAAATGTTCTATTACAGCGTTTTTAAATCTGGTGGAGATGTGCTTGTTGCTATTTGTGATGGTAAAGAGCTTGGAAGGAAGATACCTTTTGGTAAGATAGTTTTTGAGGTTAAGAAAGATTTTTATGGGTCTAAGAAGTGCAAAGCGGAAGAAGTGGTGAAGATCGTCAGGGATGCTACAATAATCAACGCCGTTGGGAGAGAGATAATTGAACTTTTGATAAAAGAGGGATACATAGATGAAGAAAATGTTATGAAGATTGGTGATACGTTACATGCTCAAATGGTTACGCTCTAAGAGGAAGGCACAGTTCTTCATAATATCAATGGTTATAATAATGGCCGTACTTGCTGGGATTCAAACGTTGTTTGCAGGGTATTCTGAGGTGGATATATCAAAGCCGTACTCTTCTCCCGAGGATTTTTGGTTCTGGAACATAAAGGACCAGGTGACAAGGGCACTTGAGGAAAGGAGTTGTCCAGACCTTGAAGCTGATTTTATTGAGATAAAGATGTCAACAGAAAATTATCTCTCGGGAAGAGGAGTTGAATTCAACTTAACAAACACAACACCGATATGTGATGGGAATGTGAGGCACGTGCCCACTGGTATATTTATGAATATGACATCAGCAAATGTAAATCTTCATAAAGAGTTCAAAGTTCCTTAATCATTTTTAAATCCTCTTTGCTGAGTTCAAACTCTTCAATTATGTTCTTCTTCCATTCATCTCTCTTAAACAGGATTTTCATCAAGGGAAAGTACTCTCTCATTATTATTTGAGATGAAACGTGCAGTTTCTCGCTCATCCTCTCGCAGATTTCACCCACCTGTTTTCTTGATAATTTCGTGGTTCCATACATCTTGATCCTGTTGGGTGGTCTGTAGTGTGTAAATTTTCTGTACATTTCCTTCTTCGATATGGATACGCCTCCACACATTATATCTATCATGTATTTTTTAAATCTCCAGTTTTGCCTTATTCTCACCCAATTCCTGAACAGGTCTGCTATGCTCAAGTAGTCGTAAGCCTTTGCAACTTCTCTCATGTCTTCATATTCATTCGGTATGTTTTCTTCTATCCACCAGAATATTTCATCGGGGTCCTTATCGGAGTTTCTTAAAATTTCTATGGAATTTCTTATGTTTCTTGTTTTGAATATGACCTTTAAGATTTCAAATATGTCCTGCTTTTTTTCTCTGTAGCCAAGCGCCTTCAGGTCCTCCTCTGTGATTTTTTTTCTTCCACGCGCTATTGCCTCAAGGTCATTTATTGCAGATCTCAAATCTCCACCGGACTGTCTTCCAATTATATCCAGGACTTTTTCATCACACTCAATTCCTTCGCTCTTGCATATTTCCCTGAGTCTGGCTATTATGCTTCTCAGGTAAACTCCAGTGAACTTTATCAGTTCGCAATAATTCCTAAGAGTCTTGAGTTTTGGATTGTAAGCATCATTTGCCGTGAGGACTATCGGGAATCTGCTTTCCTTTATTATCTTTGTTAATGCCCCAACTCCACCTCTATCGGATGCTCCAGATATACCATCAACTTCATCTATCAGAATTATCTTGCCTCTTTTGAACAGGCTCATCTGCTTTGATGAGTTTCCAACAATTTCTTCAATTCCTGAAGCATTTCTCATATCACTTGCATTTAGTTCTATTAGTTCAAGGTTTTTTTCGTTTGCGAGAGCATAAACTACAGCAGTTTTCCCCACTCCGGGACCTCCCCATATGAGGGCAGCCTTCTTTTTAGGCTTCCATTCTTCATACCACTTTTCAAAATCTTTGACAGTTTTTTGACCCACTACCTCATCAAGTTTTTTTGGTCTGTATTTTTTAGTCCACTCCATGAAATAGAATTAGTTGATTTAAAATAAAAAACTAAGGAGTTAATACTGTCTCTGAAAACCTTTTAAGATGTCTTTCAACTTTTTCCTTATCAACATATATAGAATATCTATCCAAAATCACTTTCTTGAGTAAGGGGAATTCAATCTCTTCTCCAATGTAGCTCCCTACAAGGTTTTTAAAGGCAATGTATCGATCAATCATCTTTGGGTCTTCTTCATCCACATAATTTATGAGGTCCTTCAGGCATATCTCAAATGATTTCATTGGCAGATCTTTCGGAGAGTTCCTTTTAATTATTTCCATAGTTTCGTCAAACACGTCTTCGAGTTCTTTATTCTTGGATTTTAAAAACATATCTATGGCCTCAAAATTTTTTCGGAGAATGTTTCCAGTACATCTGGTTCGACTGTTGTTATCATAACTATTGGATTTTCAAATATTCTGTCTGCCTTGGGGAATTTTATCTCTCTTCCAATTATTGATTCTATATCCTTCTTCACTTCCATGTATCTTTTTCTTGCTTCTTCAATTTCTTCAAAGTCAATATCGCGCTCTGGATTCTCAGAATATTTTAATATTCTGTGTGCTCTCAATACCTCCAACAAGCATCTCCCTATTGTATATTTGTATCCTTCCAGAACAAGTTCATTCAAGTATGTAGATGGGCCTCTAAGCTCACTTTTGGCCGAGTCTATGGAATCTCTAACTTCTTCCATACATGACATGTACCAGTCCATCATACCACCTGCTTCACTTTGTTTTTGAGAAAATCTTCCATGTTTGCTATTCGTTGCGTCTTGTACCATTTTCTTTCGATTTTTCCATTTAATATTTTATTTCTCTGAGCTGCAAAGTTTCCATCAACCTTGTGGATAGTCACCAGGTCTTTCGTGGGGTCCTCTAGGTGATATCTAACATATTTGCTTGTTCCAACCTCTATGTCCTTTCTTAGATTTTCAGAATAAGAATGTCCTACAACATTAAAGAGATTTGACTCCAACAATTTCATATCGTATATATCCCTATCTCCAAATGGTCTATGAAGTGAATTTTCATCAAAAATCAGGATGGCATCAATCTCATCCCCATTCTTTGATGCCCTTACCTTTATAGCATCTATCTTCGTCTCTCCTCCTATGAGATAAAAAGGATCCTTTATGTCTCTCATGAGTTCTATGGGAGTCCTATAGGAGGGCTTAATCCCTGAATAATCATGTTTCTTAAGTTCAAATATAGGAACATTAATATGATTCATATATACTATTTAGTAGTGACAACTATATAAATATTTTATTTAAGTTTTATTAATTCAAATCCCCAATTAAATTTGGTGGTTTTTTGATAATAAGAAATCCCGTTGCTGCAGGTGGATTTTATCCAGGAGGCTCTTCTGACCTGAGGATAACTATAGAGAGGTTTATGCGGAGAGTTGGAGAGGTTGAGAAGAGAATGATTCTTGGTGCCGTGGTTCCTCATGCTGGCTACATATACTGCGGTGAGCCTCAGGCATATGTTTACAAATCAATTCTTGAGAATCCGACGTTCGTCATAATTGGCCCGAACCACACGGGGTTAGGCGCTCCTGCATCCATTATGACAGAGGGAATGTGGAAGACTCCCATTGGCTCAAGTACTATAGATTCGGAGATGGCCAGGGAAATCTTGGAAAATAGCAAATTTCTTGAGAATGACTTAAGCGCCCATACACAGGAGCATTCCATAGAGGTTCAATTACCATGGCTTCAGTACAGGTTTGGAAATGTTAAGTTTATTCCCATAGTTCTCGGCACGGAGGACCAAAAAGTTTTTCAGGATGTTGGAAACGCGATCAAAAGGTCAATAGAGGGGACAAAGACCATAGTTATAGCATCATCGGACTTCACTCATTTTGGTGAGGTTTATGGTTATGCACCAGTCTCCGGAGGACCGAGCAGAGTACTTGAATTCATGGAGAAAGTTGACATGGAAGCTGCTCGCGCTATTTGCGACCTGGCACCAGAACGATTCTGGGAAGTTGTTAAAAGATATAATGCAACAATCTGTGGTAGAGCAGCAATAACAACCATGCTCTATGCAATAAAGGACAAAGCAACAAAGGGAACACTTTTGAAATACACGACATCTTATGAGGTTTCCAGAGATGCCAATGCAGTCGTGGGCTACGCAGGAATAATAATAGAATGATTAAAACCTATGTAGATATTTTTTCAAATCAATTTTACCATTCTTAACTTCTATTCCATCTCTTTTTAGCAATGCAATTTTTCTTTTTACATCTAGTCTCCCCTTGAAGGTGTAGCCACCGATGCTCCCATCACTTCTGACAACTTTGTAACATGGAATGTTTTCGGGGTCTTTGTTGGCAGCCAGAATTCTTGCGATTGCACGTGAGTGTGTTCCCATGACTAGTGCGAGTTCCTTGTATGTTGTGACCTTTCCTTTTGGAATTTTTTTCAAAAGTCTATAAACAAATTCTTTCGTAATATCACCTTGAAGTCCTTTGGATGTAATGGTATCAGTTGTCTTTAAAGAAAAAATATGATGTAAGTATGCCCATGAATATGAATAAACTGTTCATTAGAAACAATGAGTTCATTCCGAAGTAGGTTACAACAAGACCACTTAGTACGAAGCTAACAAATGCTCCAATCTTTGCTATAGAAATGTAGGATGTTACTATCTCACCTTCTTCTTTGACCTTCTCACCCACGTCTGACATTAGATTCCACGCGGAGACATTCCACATGCTGTTTCCAATTCCCATTAAGAACAGGACGGATGCAAGTAAAACAAAATTATGGGATAGTGGAAGGAATGCAAGTCCTGTTGCGGATATAGCGCAGCCGATGAGGAGAACCTTCCACGGCTTATATCTATCCGATAACTCTCCAAATTTAAATTGTATGAGATGAGTCAGCCCCAGGAAGAAATATGCATAACCAACATAGCTTATGTTTAAACCAAGTTTCTCCACTATTAGCAGGGGGAGAAATACCTGCATTGCTGGATTGGTTGCATGCATAACAATTCCAAGAATTCCCATACCCTTCAACTTTTTGAATGACAAGAATTCCTTCACGTCCCTTATAGGATTCAGAGATATCCTGGTTTTTTTGTGCCCTTTACTTTCCTTTTGAACAACGAACATAAGGAGTACTGAGAGAATGACAAACGATGCAAAGAAGGGAGCCCTCATGAAGATTGTACTTGCCATGACTGCTCCAACTACGGGTCCGATCAAACTTCCCAGATACCTCACGCTCAGGCTCCAGCCGGTGTATTTTCCTCTTTCCTTGCCGTCAAGAGAGTCCTCTATTTTTGCAAGTGTTATCAAGGAGACCACCACCACTCCTATTGCATCAAGAACCTTGGCAAGTCCAATTTCAATCCATGAACTTCCGAACGCGTAAAGGAGTATTGCAATCATCTCAAAGGCAATACCAATTGTTATGACTTTTTTTCTCCCGATGGAATCCGAGAGTGCACCCATTATTGGAGAAAATATTATTATCGATATGGGCAGTAGGGAGAATATCCACGACACTTGCATATCGGAGAATCCAAGACTCTTTACATAGGGTGACAAAATTGGATTGAATAAATATGCCGCAAATAAAAAAACTACGGATACTTCTGTGAACCTAACATACTCGCTGAAGTGCATAATTAAGAAATGAGAACGTTTGTATAAATTTTTATATTAGATCATTTTTACTGAATTTCCTAACTCCACGCTCTTTCAATATTTTAAGGTCTCCTGTTAGATTTGCACATCGCAAATTTATTCTCCAATCTTCGTACTCCGGGTTCATCAAGCTTTCCTTTGGTAATATGGCAATGGAATTGAATTCAAGGTCCACACCAAACAACTTCTTTATGTTTCTCTTTTTCCCGGTGGCGTATTCAATTGCATATTTTCCTAGAATTCTGTTTCTGTCATGATGAGGGCGCTTGGAAACTCTTATGGGATTTGAGAAGTAGAATCTGCTTGGTTCTGTGATTCCCTCATTGGGATTTCCATCCTCGAGTATTGGTAGTTTTACATTTGGATAAGATAACGTTATTTTTCCTTCATTGATGTGGTCTGTTATGTCAATGAAACTAAAAATCTCCATACTACTGTGATCTATTTTTCCAAGTGCCTTGTATTTCTTACTCTTTTGGTTATCTATTTCAAGAACATAGAGATTCATAGATTTATTAAGACGAAGAAAAGATAAATAGTTATCGTCTGCGATTACATAAATCCTTTTTTGTTCAATCTATTATGTAATTTTATTTTTATCAGTAAAATTATTATATCATCTTCTTCTAAATAAGTTTATGAAGGAACTCCATTGGACTATTGTAATCATATCGGTTATCTTAATTTTATTCACTGGTTATGTTGTTTATATAATTAATCTTCCGTTTGGGCCAGGAACACAATTTGTTTTTAAAGTTAAAGGAGATGGATGTAGCAAAATAAACGAAAATAAGCAAAATAGATATGATTTAAGTTTCAATCTCACAGATGAACTAATGGACAATGTAATTGTAGAGTATGGGTATCCTGCTACAGGCTTGAAAAATGGGACTCTTAGGGAGTTCTGTCAAAGATATAAAGATATTAAAAATTGTGAGCGTAATATAGCAGAGTATTGTATGAGAGAGATGCGATGAATCGTCTATTCTTTGTTTGAATCGATATTTTGAAATCTTTTATATTTTTTTATTTTAGAGATTCCAATTATTCCTCATGAAAGAGTTAGAAGAGAAAATTTTTGGACTTGCACTGAGGAACTCATTGATACATAATGGAAAGGCTAATCCTGGCTCTGTTTTGGGTAGTTTGATTTCTCAAAATCCTGAGATTAAAAAGAAAATTAAGGAAGTTAAGCCCATTATCGATGAAATCGTGGAGAGGGTTAACGCGATGAGCGTGGAGGAGCAGATGAAGGAGGCGAAGAAGAGAAAAATTTCCCTTGAAGTCGAATCAAAGGAGGAGAGAGGGTTGCCACCACTCCCAAATGCAGAAGTAGGAAGGGTGGTCACTGCTTTCCCACCAGAGCCAAGTGGTTATCCGCATCTTGGTCATGCCAAGGGAGCTCTGATTAATTATCTTTATGCAAAGATGTACAAGGGCAAGTTCATATTAAGGTTCGAGGATACGAATCCTAAGTTGGTTAAAGAGGAATTCTACAAGATTCAAATTGATGGTTATAGGTGGCTTGGAATAAAGTGGGATGAGCTTGTTTACATATCGGACCATTTGGAGACATTTTACAAATATGCCGAGAAACTCATAAAGGATGGTCATTTCTATCTCTGTTCCTGCCCGGTTGAGGTCATGAGAGAAAAAAGAGCCAAGGGAGAGGAATGCATTCACAGAAATCAAACACCAGAAGAGAACATGAAACTCTGGAAGGAAATGCTCAGTGGTAAGTATAACGAGGGTGAGATTGTCGTTAGGCTTAAAGGGGACCTGAGCCATAAGAACACCGCTATGAGAGATCCAACTATGCTCAGGATTTTGAGACATGCTCATCCAAGGCATGGTGACAAGTATTTTATCTGGCCTTCATATGATTTTGGAACCGCTGTATCGGATGGTCATTGGGGAGTCACTCACAGGATAAGATCTAAGGAGTTTGAACTAAGGGCAGAACTACAAAATTATATTCAAAAATTACTTGGATTCAAGCCAACAATAATCATAGAGCAAGCCAGATTTAACCTGAAGGGAGTTCCTGCGTCCAAGAGAGAAATAAGGAAATTGATTTCTGAGGGAAAAATAAAAGGATGGGATGACCCAAGATTATCAACTCTTGCCGCCCTAAAGAGAAGAGGATTTCTTCCTGAGGCGATAAGGAATTTTCTTCTTAAGATGGGATTAAGTAAGCACGAATCTTTGGTAGAGTGGACTGCTCTGGAAACAGAGAATAGAAAAATCATAGACCCAATATCCAACAGGTACTTCTTTGTCTCTGATCCAGTTGAAATTGTGTTGGACAAAAAATTCAAGGAGGCTAAAGCGCCTTTGCATCCAGATGATCCAAAGAGAGGTTACAGGATAATTCCAGTTGGACAAAAAATCTACGTGGATAAAAAAGATTTTGAAAAGTTCAGGGGCAAGGAAGTTCGTCTCCTCCATCTATGTAATGTTGTTTTGGATAAGAAGTCCAGAGTCACATCAACTAATATAAAGGACGTACCAAAGATACACTGGGTTTCCGACAAGAATGTCAAAGTGAAGATTGTTATGCCAGATGCTTCGGTGGTAGACGGTTTAGCAGAACCAGATTTTGCAAAGGAAAAAACCAATAATATAATTCAATTCGAGCGCTTCGGCTTTTGTCGCGTAGATTCAGAAAATCCAAGAATTTGTTACTTTACACACAAATAAAATTAGAAAGTCAGTTTTTCTTTTTTTCTTTTTTCCTTGGCCAATTTCAATATTTTACTTTGTAATTCTTCTGGGTCCGGGACTGCCAGGAGTTGTCCTTCACTTCCAAATCTCCCACTGCTTATTTGTCCTGCAAGAGTTTGAAGATGTAAACTTGCTATACCAAAGAAATTTTCCAAAAATGATCTGGATATTATAATATCAGATATTCTTTCATAAGGTATTGATGTTATCTGATATCCGATAATTCCTTTCTTAACTACCACTCTTTTGTTTGTTATCCAGTAATAATATTTTTCATATGCTTTACTACTTATTACCCAAGTTAGAATTATTGGAACTGCTAAAATTATTATGATTGAAAAAAATGTAGAAATAAGAAGAATAGTAGGAGATTTAGAAATCAAGGCGATGACACCCAATGGAAAGGCTATAAATCCAGAAAAGAATATGGTAAAGAAAAATATA
Organism: Candidatus Aenigmatarchaeota archaeon; assembly: GCA_021162085.1. Lineage (GTDB taxonomy): Archaea > Aenigmatarchaeota > Aenigmatarchaeia > PWEA01 > JAGHBM01 > JAGGZI01. The sequence continues at coordinate 41 of JAGGZI010000056.1, read as the reverse complement.
AAGATAAAAAATGTTACAAAAAAATATTTTTTTAGAGCAGG
>JAGGZI010000002.1 GCA_021162085.1 Candidatus Aenigmatarchaeota archaeon | reverse complement strand
TATGACAATTGAAAAAAAATTGAAAAAGGTAATGGACGATAAAAAAATAACTTTGATTTATTTTAAAAGCATAAAATATAGAGATGTAATGAAAGATCTGGTAGGAATTGCATATAAGAAATTTAGGAAAATCTGTTACATCACTCTGAACGACCCTTATGCAACAATCATAAGCAACCTTAACATAAAGGAAGAAAAAATTGTGTTCATAGATTGTGTAACTTCCACGGTTGAAAGTCCGAAGTCAAAGAAGAACGTGATTTTCGTTTCATCTCCTCACGCACTTACCGAGATATCAATTTCCCTTGAAAAAGCCATAAAAAATAAAAAAGTAGATTTCGTAATATTTGATTCAATTTCTGCTATGTTGATATACGAGGATTCTTTCACAATTATGAAATTTATTCATAGATTGGTATTAACTTTTAGAGCAAGAAGTATCTCTGCATTTTTTGTTATTATGAAGGAAGATTTATCAGATGAATTGATGAAGGATCTTGCAATGTTTGTTGATAAAATTGTAGGGGTTTGATATATATGGATGAAAGTTTTCTTAAAACACTCTACAATATCACTGATGAAATAGTTTTTGTTAAAGATAAGAGAGGATATTATATTGGAGCTAATAAGGCATTTTCCAAAAAATTTAAAATACCATTAAAAAAGCTAATTGGATTGACAGATTTTGATATTTTTCCCAAAGAAGAAGCAGAAATGCTCAGAAAAATAGACAAAAAAGTCATAAGAACAAAAAAAACACTGGTGACCGAAGACCACCTGCACATTAACGGAAAGCTGTTTATATTTCATACGAAGAAAGCACCGATTTTTGATAAAAATAAAAAATTGATTGGTGTGAGTGGTTTTGCCAAGGACATAACAAAGCAGAAAAAATTAGAAGAAAGCCTAAAAGAAAGTGAAAAAAGATTTCGAGAAATTGTAGAAAATGCGCACGAGTGGATATGGGAAGTTGATAAGAATGGTCTATATACATATTCCAATAAATCTGTAAAAAGGACACTTGGTTATTCTCCAGAAGAAATTGTTGGAAAGAAACATTTCTACGATTTATTTCACCCAGATGAAAAAGAAAAATTAAAAAAAGATACGTTTAAATATTTTTCAAAAAAACTCCCATTTCACGAATTTATCAATCGCAACATTCACAAGAACGGAAAGATAGTATGGCTTCTGACCAGTGGAGTTCCTATAATAGATTCAAAAGGAAAACTTCTTGGTTATATGGGCACGGACCTTGATATAACAAAACTCAAGGAGACCGAAGAAAAGTTAAGAAAATCGGAGAAAAAACTTCGTGTGATGTTTAATGCTGCACACGATTTGATACTCTTAGCGAATGTTGATGGAACAATTGTTGATTTAAATGAGGCTATGGCGAAATCTCTCGGCAAGAAAAAGGAGAAAATAATTGGTACTAACATTAAGAGGTACCTACCACCAGACGTTTACAAAGAAAGGACTGCTAAAGTTAGGTGGATTCAAAAAAACAAAAAACCAGTTGCCTTCGAAGATTTTAGGAGTGGAAGATGGTTTGATAATAGATTCTACCCCATTTTTAATGATAAGGGAAAGGTATATCAAATCGCTATTTTTACCCGTGAAACAACAGACCAAAAAAAGATGGAAGAGAAATTAAAGGAAAGTGAAGAAAAGTTCAGAGCGATAGCAGAATCAGCTCAGGATGCGATAATAATGATAAACAACGAAGGTAGGACAGAGTATTGGAACAAAGCAGCAGAAAAAATGTTTGGGTACAAGAGAAGTGAAGTTATTGGAAGGAATTTGCATAGAATAATAGCACCCATGAGATATCACAAAGCATATAAAATGGGTATGAAAACCTTTTCTAGAACAGGCAAGGGACCATTAATTGGAAAGATAATAGAGCTAACAGGTAGAAAGAAAAATGGGAAGGAGTTTCCAATAGAGCTATCCTTATCCTCAGTTAAGATAAATGGGAAATGGAACTCTATCTCTATAGTTAGAGACATATCTTCAAGAAAGCTTTTTGAGGAGAGGTTGAGGAAACAAGCAAAATCCCTTTCTGAGGCAAACAAGAAGATAATGAAGATGATGACCGATTTAAAGAAGAAGAACGAGGATCTGGAGAAATTCAGGGAATTTTCTATTGGAAGGGAACTTAAGATGATAGAGCTAAAGAAAAAGATTAGAGAATTGGAGAAGAAGTTGGATAATGGATGAGCGATGCTTATGAATCTTTATGATATCTTACCCTTGATAGCATTTTTCTCGAATTTGATCGTTGGTTATTTTGTTTTTTATAGAGACACGAGGAATAAAATAAACATATCTTATGCATTTTTAGCATTTTCAGTGGCAATATGGTCTTTGGGGGATTTTCTTGTACACGCGTCGAAAACTTCTCAAACTGCCATTTTCTGGGATAAGCTGTCAACAGCAGGAGCATTAATTTTTCCATTTTTCCTACTACTCTTCTTTTTATTTTTTACAAAAACTAAGTCTATCTCAAGAAAAAAAATATATCTCTTGTTTTTACCTACATTGATCTTTGAATTGATAGCTATATTTACAAATGGAATAACTGGTGGAGTAAGGTATACCTTTTTCGGATTCGTACCAAAAGGTGGTATTTTTTATATACCGTTTATATTGTACATCATTACCTATATCCTTACATCTCTTATCATATCCTACAAATTTTACATAAGGTCGAGATCTGTTAAGAAAAGAATACAATCAAAATTGTTGATAATCTCGATTTTAATTCCATTAGTGGGGGGCATACTAACGGAGGTTATACCTACAATACTTAAAATAACAGTATTTCCTTTATCATCCTCATTGTCAACGATTACGTCCTTGATAATTGCATATGCGATAATCAAACATGGCTTAATGACGCCAACCACATTCACCATTGGTAGGAAAACACTTCTTTTCTTTACGATACTTTCAACACTGATTATATTAATGAGTATAGTGGGGATATACAACATAAAAGAACTAAATGAATCTAATGAGAAGATGATAGAGCATCAGAGACATGTTTTAATTGGGATATTGCATATAAAGAATGATGTTTTAAGATGCGATGTCCTGTTAGATAAATATTCCCTAACAGAGGACGCACAATATATTCATGATTTAAATTACATTTTGGATGATATGAGCAAGAGAGTTTCTATAATAGAGAATGAAAGTCCAACAAAACATCTGGAAGATGTAAAGGACTTTATAATTAAATATCGGAATGGTATAGAGGCATATAAAAATGGAAAATTCACGATGCATGATGTGATGTCAATATCAGATTCTTTGGTCACAAGTTTAGATCTTATGTACAATATTGAGAACGAAAAATTAAAGGGCATGGTCGATACCAACAAAAAAAATTATTTGAATTCTGTATTTTTAATGCTAGTATTTACAATAATTTTAATTTCAATTGGTGGAATATTCGTTTTTTCTATTTCGAGAAGTATTATTATTCCAATAATTAAAATCACAAAAACTGTATCTAGGGTTTCTAAGGGAGATTTTGATCAAAGAATAAATATAAAATCAAAGGATGAAATAGGAGAGTTAGTATTAGCTCTGAACCAAATGATAAAAGATCTAAGTAAGTTTAAAGAAGAATCAGAGAAACATTCTAAGGAACTGGAGCATAAAGTCAGAATGAGAACAAGGGAATTGTCTAAGAAAGTGAAACAATTAACTAAAACAAGGACAGCGCTCCTTAACATGATGGAAGATATGGAGGAGACCAACAAGAAACTGAAGAGAGTTCAAAAAGAACTCAAAAAGAGTATGAAAGAACTTAAGGAATCCGACATAAAGAAAAATGAATTCATTTCAATAGCAGCACATGAACTTAAAACACCATTAACATCAATACATGGCTTTGCCCAATTACTTCAAAATCCCAGCATTTTCGATGACTACAAAAAGTCCAAAAAATATCTTAAGATAATGGAGCATGAGACGAAAAGACTGGCAAAGCTTGTTAACGATATTCTAAATCTATCAAGGATAGATCTCGGTACAATAAAGCTTTATTTTGAGAAAGTTGATGTTAAGGAAATTGTTGATGAAGTAAAAAGAGAAATGGAGAGTCTGATAAAGAAGAACGGGTTAAAATCAGAATATTACATTGAAGAAGGATTACCAAAAATAATCACAGATAGGTCTAAGTTAATCGAGGTTTTGATAAATCTGATAAATAATTCTGTTAAGTACACACCAAAAGGAAAAATAATCGTGAATGTTTTCAAGGATGGAGATAGTGTTCACTTCATTGTGAAGGACACAGGAATAGGCATATCGAGGAGTAACCAGAAAAAAGTATTTGGGAGGTTTTATCAGGTTGATTCCTCGCTTTCAAGAAAGGTTGGTGGAACTGGGCTTGGTTTATCTCTCTGTAAAGAATATATAGAACTTCTCGGAGGAAGAATATGGCTCAAAAGTAAACTTGGTAAGGGGAGCGAATTCCACTTCACACTACCTATTAATAGGCAAATTAAAAAATAATTGTGCTCAATCTCCCACAAGCGCCTTTACTCTTCTTACAAGATCCTCGTTGTCAAATGGTTTTGTTATGTAATCGGCAATTTTTAACTTTTTCAAGGTTTCTTTTCCCATCTCTGAGAACCTCACAACGGTCAAAAATGCTATTTTCAAGTCCTTCGTCTTTGGATTCTTTCTTATCCTTTCAGTGGTTTCTCTTCCCGACATTTCGGGCATCATCATATCCATTAATATTAAATCTGGTTTTACTTTTTTTAACTTTTTCAGACAATCCCTTCCATTAGTTGCCGTTATGACTTCATATCCTTCTTCTTCGAGCACGGCTTTCACAAGTTCCACTATACTCTCTTCGTCATCCACTATCATTATTTTTTTCCTCATATATTGATACTTGGAAAACTCTTTTATTTATTATTTTCCTTAACTTGTTTATGTTAATTAAAGTTAAAATTAAACCAGGCTCTGAGAGATTTAGGATATCTATTGAGACTGATGAAAGTGGGTATTATCTAAGGATATGGCTCAAAAGCCATCCAGAGAAAGGAAAGGCGAACAAGGAGCTTTTAAAAGAACTTAAAAAGTTGTTTGGCAGAGTTGAGTTGGTATCCGGTGCAACATCAAGAGAAAAGTATATAAATATTGACGATGATATAGATTTAGAGGAGATAATAAAAAATAAAAGAAGATGAAGTCTAGAAAGAGTATCATATTCATCATTTCACCTTAATCGTGTAAGAAACGACCCAAAAATGGGTAACATGTTCTTTCTAGATGGAATTTTTAGTGAGTTAAAGGAGGTGTGAGTATATGAGTAAATTGCCACAGGCTACTTCAAAGTATACAATTTTCGCAAAATTCACATCAGATGGAATAGTTGAAAAGCCAGATGTCATAGGTGCCATTTTTGGCCAAACTGAGGGATTACTCGGTCCTGATATGGATTTAAGAGAATTACAAAGAACTGGGAGGATTGGAAGGATAGAAGTTGAATTGAAGAGTAACAATGGTAAGACATCGGGAATGATTCTGATACCATCGTCTCTTGATACGAGTGAAACTGCCCTCATAGCAGCAACTCTGGAAACCATAGAGAGGGTTGGACCATGTAATGCGGAAATAAAGGTAGAGAAAGTAGAAGATATACGAGCAGTGAAGAGGAAATATGTTGTAGAGAGAGCTAAGGAGATATTAAAGACCATATTCCAAGAAGGATTGCCAGAAACACAGGAGATAGCAGAAGAAATAAAAGAAGCGGTAAGGTCATCGGAAATATCAAAATACAAAGGACTGCCAGCTGGACCAAATATCACGAACTATGACTCAATAATAGTTTGTGAAGGAAGAGCAGATGTCGTAAAATTGCTCAAAAATGGAATAAAAAACGTTATAGCCATAGAAGGGACGTCTGTTCCACAGGCTATAGTTGACCTAACAAAGGAAAAAACAACAACGGTTTTCCTTGATGGAGACAGAGGAGGAGATTTAATCCTAAAAGAGATAATACAGAAGGGAGCAGACATAGATTTCGTTGCTAGGGCCCCGAGAGGTAAAGAAGTTGAAGATTTAACAAAGAAGGAAATATACAAGGCATTACGAGATAAAATACCCGCAGACCAGATAAAGGATGAAATAAATGGATTAAACCACGTAAAAAATGAAAAAAAGGAATTTAAGCAGACAAAACCAGTAAATACGCAAAAAATTAGTGGTAGTGACTTGGATCAGGAGAAAAAGAAAAAGTTCAAGGAGACGCTCTTCAATTTAACCGGGACTAGGGCAGCATATCTCTTTGATAAGGACATGAACATTCTCGGTAAGATACCCGTTAAGGAGATATTTTCGGCAATAAGAGAGGTAAAGGATATACACACTTTGATATTTGATGGGACAGTGGATCAAAGAATCGTTAATTTTGCAGCATCACATAACATAAAGTATCTTATAGGCATGAAAAAGAGCGAGAAAATTCATATACCACAAACATTAAGAGTACTAGCACAGGCAGACTTAAATTAGTAATTATACGGCTATTTCATCGTTAACAACAAAACCACACTCTTCACAAACGAGGAGAATATTTCTCCCGTCATCAACTTTTCTTACTCTGTCGCTTCCGCATTCTGGGCATCTCATATCAATCAAATAATAGATAAATTTAAAAGAATTTAAACATTTGTTTGAAATAAGATATGTTTCAAAACATAGATTATCGAAAACTGAAATTATTAAACAGGAGTGATAAAAATGACTGAAAAAAATAAAAAAGTTGAGAAAATAGTACCTGACACGTCAATAATAGTGGATGGTAGGTTATCAAAGCTTATAGAGAATGGAGAAGTAAAATCAGCCGAGATAGTAATTCCTGAAATGGTTCTTGATGAATTGCAGGCACAGGCAAACAGGGGATTGGAAATAGGATTTGATGGATTGAACGAGATAAAAAGATTGAGGGAAATTGCTAAAGAGAATAAGAACATTAAGGTTTCTGGTGTTGGTAGAAGGCCAACTGCCGAGGAAATAAAACTTGCCAAGAAGGGAAGGATAGACGCGCTCATAAGGGACATCGCCAAGGAAGAGGATGCAACTCTGTACACAGAGGATTTGGTCCAGGCAGAGGTTGCAAAGGCAGATGGCCTCAACGTTTATTACATAAAAACCAAGATAGATGAGAAACTGGCATTTGAGAAGTATTTGGATAAAGAGACGATATCACTTCATTTCAAAGAGGGCGCTAAGCCCATGGCAAAGAGAGGAAAACCTGGAAAGGTGAAGCTTGTTGAGGTAAGAGATACAATATGCACAAGGGAAGAGCTTCAGAAAATGGCAGATGATATTGTTTATGTGGCAAGGCACAAAGAGGGACAATTCGAGATCAACATGAATGGTGCTGAGGTTATTCAACTTGGAAATTACAGGATAGCGATAACAAAACCACCATTTTCAAAAGGGTTTGAAATTACAATAGTAAGGCCGATAGTGAAGTTGAGGTTAGAGGACTATAAGCCATCCAGGAAGCTTATGAAAAGACTTGAGGAACATGCCGATGGAATCTTAATTGCAGGCCCGCCTGGATCTGGAAAGTCAACCTTTGCTGCAAGTCTTGCTGAATTTTATCTTGGAAAGGGGAAAATAATAAAGACGCTTGAATCACCAAGAGACCTTCAGGTCCCACCCGAGGTTAATCAATACGCACCTCTCAATGGGAGCATGATTAATTCTGCGGATTTGCTCCTTCTTGTCAGGCCGGACTATACGATATTTGATGAAATGAGAAAGACGTCGGACTTCAAAATATTCTCTGACTTAAGGTTGGCAGGAATAGGTATGATTGGTGTCGTTCATGCAAGCAATCCAATAAATGCTATTCAAAGATTTATAGGGAGAACTGAGTTGGGAATGATACCACACATAATAGATACAATAATATTCATAAAGTACGGAAAAATAGAGAGAATATATTCGGTGAATCTAACCGTGAAGGTACCAATTGGAATGGTTGAGCAGGACCTGGCCAGACCGGTTGTTGAGGTAAGAGATTTCGAAAATGGTACGTTGATTTACGAGATATACACATACGGAGAAGAAAATGTTGTGATACCAATAAAGGAGGAGAAGAAAGGAGCGCTCGAGATGCTTGCGAAAAAAAAGATTCTTGAAGAGATAAAAAAATATGACAGTGAGGCAGATGTAGTCTTCCACGGCACAAACAAGATAACGATAAGGGTTGCAAATAAGGTCATTCCAAGGTTGATAGGAAAGAACGGTAAGAATATTGAAAAGATTGAAAAAAAGCTTGGAATAAGTATAGATGTCCAGCCAAAGGTGGAAAGTTTTGGGAAGGAAGTTAAATTTGAAATAGGAGAGAGCGGCGCTTACGTAATCTTTTCCTTTGACAAGAAGATGAAGGGAGAGAACGCAAACATATACGTGAATGGAGAATACCTTTTCACAGCCACAATCGGAAAATCAGGACAGATAAGGATATCCAAGGAGTCTGAGCTCGGTAAGGCCTTAATAACAGCAGTGGCGTCAAAGAAGGATATCAAAGCATTCATAAGTTAATTTATTTAACTAATTACAAATTTTATAAGATAAGAATGAACAAAAAGAAGATAATCTTTATATTTATTTTTCTTGTGGTACTTTTGCCCATCTTCAGCATTGCATCGTCTTCTTACGTTGTTACACAACACTGCACGAGTATAAAGTGTATGAAAAACAACGATGATGTTACTTGCTATTGCTCACAGATAGACTCTTCTGATAATCAATATGCCGGTGGTGGAATAAGTTCTGGACCTACTGGTAGTGCATACGTATTTTCTTATCAGAATTCAACACAAATTCCTCTCGGGTCAAGGATAGATAATGTCACAGTGTGCGTGAAGTGGAAAGTGAGCACAGGAGGAATATGTGGGATATTTCTTAATAATGGAACAAATGTCTTGCTGAGTAATGATTGCCATACCAACGAGGCTCTATATTGCTATGACGGTACTCAACATGTCCCAAACGCTTCTGTGGCAAATAACTTGGGGGTAAATGTTACTGAGTATTATTCTGGAAAACTTTATGTTAACTGGGTTTACGTAAATGTTACATATGAAAAATTCATAAAGAGTGATTACTGGAATCTGACTCTCAACAATTCGGTCATTCCAGATGGTGCGAACCTAACAAGGGATGACATTTTAAATGCTTCCACACATTGGAATCTAACTAGCGGTCTTGATGTAGGATTAATAGAGCACAACGGAACTGGCTATTTTGCAAATTACACCATACCAGAACCGTATACAGGGAATTGGACAATCTACACAATTGATTTGTCAAACGGGAATCAGTTCCCCAGAGCAGGTAAGGTATACGTAAGGTCCTATGCAAATGAGACGTATGGATGGGAGAATTCAACGAATTTTCATTACTTTTATTTATGGGGATATTCATCAATAAGCAACATATTGCTTTCTGATTATTTGATATACAATGGCACGTCGGTTGACATCAACTGCAGAGTGATTGATTCGAATACATCAATTGGTATAGGTTCATACAAAGTTTTCTTTTATAATCAAACAAGTTTTCTTGGTTATAACCTAACCAATTCATCTGGCTGGGCAGTATGGCACTATAAAGACAACACGAATAACCCACCTGCAAGTTACAATTTAACATGCAATATAACAAATCAACAAGACCTTTTCTACAATGCAAGCTCCAATAACAAAAAAACGGCAACTTTAAATGTTACAGATTTAATTGTCAAGGTAAACACGAATGTAAAAAAAATTGACTTGGGAGAAAGTGTAAAAATAATGGCAAACGTGACGACGCAGGGACCAGAGCCAAAGAATGTCTGGGCAAACATATCTTTCCTTAACATATCGGAGGGAGAACTTAACAGGGAGGAAGAAATGATAAATCTTAATTTGGATGGGGCAATATCATCAAATGTTTATTCATACTCTTATTATTACACACCATCAAGGTCGGGGCAATACAATATAACTGTTTTCGTTAACGACACACGTTTGAGATGGAACGTAACCACCTTCAACGTCACTTTTGGAGAGGGTGTTGTAGATTTTATGTTTCCAAACTTCAGAATAATGAATAATCAAACCTTTAACCTTATAATAAATGTCACCGCTACAAATGGCGATTTGTTCAATGCAAACTTCACGCTTAACATCACAGACCATAACGTCTTAAATATAACTCAAGGTGAAACCTGGTCTAAATCAAGTCTTTACAACTTAACCAATGATACCACAATAACTTTAAGATGGAGTTGTAGGAGCATAGATGAAGGACTCACGCGAGTTATATTAACAATTACAAGTCAGGGTGGCTCCTCAACTACATCTGAACCATTTGAAGTTATTAAACCAATTGTCCTTGCCGAGCCAGACGTGGTGAATATAAGTCAAACTTTGAATAGGGCTGCAAAAATTGTTGGAAATGTTACAGAGATAAGTTTTGTTGACTTTGCTACCACAGACATTTCAAATGCAGGTTGTTCTGTTTATTCACCTTCATCTGTGGTCGATGAGAGAGAGTGTGTTGGGACAGGAACAGCAGTCGGTAACATAGCGCCAACTGCCAACGAAACATGCAGCCCAAGTGGAGATTGTTATCATGTCAACGACGAGGACAACGAAACATCATGGATAGGAACCAATGCTGGAAATTACATAAATCTCACATTTGGTAATCAGTACATTATTAGTAAAATAGAGATAGTATGGAAAGATCTTGGGTCTGGCTCAAAGGTTGACATATCTTACGTAAACGAAACTAACACTAATAGTGTTTATAAAAATATTGACGTCCCAGATACGAAGAACACAATAACCTTTGATGACTTTTTGCCGTTCAAGACAAACACGATTATAATAAATCAGACAACGGATTCAACTTTAGTTGTTTATGAGGTGAGGTTGTACACAATTGAGAAAAGGGTTGGTAAATGCTACATATACAAATGTCTGCTCTCGGGGGATAAACTAAGCAAATCTGGGATTTTCCATATGAATGTGACTGTTGACACAGAAAGGGACAGGACAATGAATAATTTTTCGTTCTTAGTTAATTATGGTTGGCCAGACATAGAAATTGGCAAACTTTCCATGATAAACGGCAGCACGGATATTTATAGGGCAACTGTTACTGCTAAGAATGGAGACCTTTATGATTTGAATATTTCTCTCGGAATTGAAAACAAGACCGTGCTAAATCTCACGAATGGATCATGGAACCTTACATCACCTGTTATAATGAATGGAAACTCGCAAACATTTCAATGGAACATCTCTTCTCTTTCCGTTGGTACAACCAATACAAGTGTATTTGTTAATTCTTCAACGGGAAAGGGACATTATGGTATAAGCTTTTCAAATGTTACGGTTGTTTTGAGTGCAGGTGCTCCTCCAAACATCACCGATATATGGGTTGAAGAGAAAAATACAAAAATAACCAAGGCAAACCTCCACGCCAATGTAATTGTTTATGCTAATGCATACGATGATGTTGGATTAAAGAATGTTGTTTTAAACCTAACCTATCCAAACGGTGAAACAAAAACAGGATCATTTCAATATGTTTCAGGAAATCAATGGGAGTTAATTTTTGGAGACAACAACGATGGAATTGATTTGAACGAAACAGGAAACTACACCATAAGAGCTTATGCGGAGGATATTGGTGGCCAAAAGAAATATAGTGGTGAAGATGCGGGGTGTCCGGAGAATTACACTCTGAATGTAACCGATAGATATATACTCGTTTTATGGAACTATCAATCAGGGCCTTTCATGAGAGGAGAGAATCTAACAGTGAGCGCTTATGATGTTAATGATTTTCTTGTGGGCAATCTCAATTGGTACATAAATTTAACAAGATATGGAGAGAGTGGAGAAACTTTTAATTCCAATAGAGATAATTTCACTTATCAATTAACTTCTTCAGATCCTGTTGGAGAATACAGTCTTTATGCTTGGAGTGAAAAAAACGGAAATACAGGAGAAAGTACCTGGTTTTTCAATGTATCGAATGTACTTCACCCAATTTTTGTAGAGCCACCGGAGAACTCTCAATATTCACCAGGATCGCCGATTACACCAATTCCGCAGGTACAAGTACTTAATGTAAGAAATGAGTTATCTCCATTTGATGATGATGTGAAGCTTACATGTCCAAATGGAGAATTCTATTTGGATAAGGTTGGTGACCTTTACTATAATATATCTCAAGATTGCATGGCTTCTTCGTCACCTCAGTCCACGTTTTACATAACCGCATATGTAAAAGATATTTACAAGAACTCTGGTTCATCATCGCTTCAATTGTTAACTACCAGTGAACCAACCAGTCCTGGTGGAGGAGGCGGTGGTGGAGGAGGTGGTACCCCACAGTGTATACCCACGAAGGAAAATTGCACAGATGGGATAGACAATGATTGTGATGGCTTTACTGACTGCTTTGACCCAGACTGCTCAAAAGATCCTGCTTGTATAGTAAAGGTTGAGGATTTCAATTTCACTATAGACACGAATGCAATTAATGTAGTGCAGGGTGGGAATGGCACTATCATAGGAAGCGTCTTTAACTTAGGTAACACAAAATTAACATTGAATGTTGGCATAGAAGGGGAATGTTGTGATATAATTTCACAAAAAGAGATAATCCTTCCCGTTGAAGGAGAAAAGGACTTCCCAATTATTATTCATGCACCTCTTTTAACTGAACCAAAGGAGTATCTTGCCAAGATAAAGGTATCTACAACGACTCTTGAGAAGGAAAGAACATTTAAGATAAATGTGAATGAGAATCCTACCAAGAAGTCTTTGAATAATTTGGAAGAGGAACTGTCAAAAATAAAATCAGAAATAAAATCGTATGAGAAAGAGGGAATGGATGTAAGTTCATTAAATAGCGAGTCAATAGAGGTCGAAAAGAATATAGAAAATGCCAAGAGTGCAATAAAAGAGGATAATATTTTTATGTTGGAAAACTCAGTTTCATCAGCTAAGAAAGGAATAGAGTTCATAAATTCAAGAATAACATCAATGAAAATTGAAAAGTTCTTTTACAAGAACAAGTGGTATATTCTCAGTGGTATATTAGTTGTTTTTCTACTGAGCTTCTTGATAACAGAAGTTTTGATCCCTTACTATAGACTTAAGAAGGAAATTATTGGGTTGAAGGAAAAGGAAAAGATAAGCGAGAAGACTGAGATGACAACTGAGAAACAATACTTCACAAGACAGATAGATAGAGACACGTTCGTGAAGATAATGACAGAGGAGCACAACAAGCTTCTTGAACTAAGAAGTACGATAGCGGAGAAGAAGAGAGAGATATCTGATATCATTAGCATAAAACATATGGTTGATAAGCTATTGAAATTTCCATCTCATATAGTTGAAAAAGCTGAACAATCAATAACAAGAAGGTTTAGGAAAAACAAATCACCACACCGATAACAAATTTAAATTAACTTAACCAATATTAATCTATGAATTCTTTAGATTCTAGAAAATCAACGGGAATAATTGGGCTCGATGAAAAAATGGAAGGTGGATTCGTTGAAGGGAGTGTGGTCCTTCTTAGAGGGAAGGCTGGTACAGGAAAAACTTCTTTTTGTGCATCATTTCTTTATAAGGGAGCGTTGAGTGGTGAGCCGGGACTTTACGTTACAACGGAGGAGAACGAAGAAGACATAAAAAACGACATCAAAAAAGTTTTCGGCTGGGATTTAGATGAATTGGAGAGAAGGAAGTTACTAAAATTCCTTTCTATAAAAATGGAGATACCATACAACACAAAAAAGGAAAACTTAGGAGAAGCAATAAACATGTACATGCTCAACATATTTGAGAAAATATTCAATGCTGTGAAGTCAATTGGAGCAAAGAGAGTAGTCATAGATAGCATTTCAATAATTGAGATGTTCTTACAAAATAGATACTTATCAAGGGCATACCTTATGGAATTAACAAGAGTGCTTAAGTCAGCAAAGGCAACAACTATAATAACCGAGGGTGTTTCTGAGGCAGGGGGCCTTCTTGGAGACGAGGCACTTGCGGAATTCGTTGCAGATGCAGTTATAAAACTGGATTTCGTTCCTGCGTCGGAGAGGTTTAAGAGAACATTAACAATAACCAAGATGAGGAGGACGAATCATTCTACATACATACTTCCATTTGATTTTACAAAGAAAGGACTAAAATTGATGGAATTTGAAGAATAATGTAGAAATAAATTTTTAACTGAGTATATAATTCTTGTGCCCCAGTAGCTCAGCCTGGATAGAGCGACTGCCTCCTAAAGACCCTTTACTCAGCGTAAAGCGTCTACGGAAAACGGCTTGATGAAATCAGCTTGGGGGATAGCAGTAGGTCCCGCGTTCGAAAAAGCTTTTCTTTTTCAAAAAAAGAAAAGGCTTTAGAAAAGAAAAACTTATATTATCGCGGCTGGGGCGCCAAAATTTTTTATTTAAATAACTTATAAGAGATAGTATGGCCAAAAGAAAATCAGTAAAACGTCATCATAAGAAAGTAAGTAGAAATTACAACATACCATTTTTTGCAGGGTTGCTCTTGATAGTTATTTTATCTTTCTTTGTCCTTGGAACATTTGAATATTTTAATACCGACGAATATGTTAAGGCAGACATAACAAAAGTTATAGGAAACACTGTGATAATCGGGAACAATTGTACTGCCATAGTGGCTCAAACATCTCCAGAAAGGGCGCACTCAATTGAGCTTGGTTTGGAGAATAAGATAGAGGTAAGACCAAACACACACGACGTTTTTGTCGATGTTCTCAAGGGGTTCAACATAACAGTTGAAAGCGTGACGATGGATAAATATGAGGACGAAATTTATTATGCTACTATGCATTTAAGAAGGGGGAATACAATTTTAAACATAGACCTTAAGCCCTCTGATGGCATTGCAATTGCTCT
Source organism: Candidatus Aenigmatarchaeota archaeon (assembly GCA_021162085.1). Classification (GTDB taxonomy): domain Archaea; phylum Aenigmatarchaeota; class Aenigmatarchaeia; order PWEA01; family JAGHBM01; genus JAGGZI01. The sequence continues at coordinate 12,689 of JAGGZI010000002.1, read as the reverse complement.
CAGGGCGAGTGCTCCCATATACATAAAGAAGGATTTGCTCGAGGAGATGGGACAGAATATATGTAAATAAACTTTTATAGAATAATATAGAAATAATTGTTAAGGGTGCCTTAATGAGAAAAGTAATAATATCCGTATTGATTTTGTTGTTCTTTGTTGTTAGTATGTCAAACTTCATAAGTGGGACATCATGGAGTTCCCCAAACAAAGTTTTTAATGTTACGCCAGACGGGATTTATCTTAATTGGACAAATTCATATCAAGCTGATATAACACTCGGTATGAATACGTCGTACTCTGGTGCATTAAAACTATGGAACGATACGAATACAATATCGCCAGAGTATGGGCAACCGAGAGACAATTATCAAAATTTTTGTGGTTACTCCCCAAGTGTTTTTGAGATGTATGTTATCAACTCAACTGGCTCTTACACCTACAATACAAGCAATTTAAATGGAGGGGAAAGTGCATCAATGACTCTTGTTGGTGCCATGCATGAATCATGTCCACCTGGGAGATACTATGGTCACCTAAAGATATCAAACTCCACTAACGCAAATGAATATTACTCATTGCCTGTAACAATTGATGTTCCGATTTCTTCGTCAAACGAACTAAATACAACAACAGGAATAGGATATTTTAAAGGAGTTTTACCTGCTTATGCAAGCACATATCAATCTTATTATTTCAATACATCAGCAATTACAAATTCCACAGGAATAACCATGAAGCTTTCCTGGTCCGGTTCGTCTGATGTGGATTTGTTTTTGTTTGATGAAAATGGAAATTTAAAGGCAAAGAGCATAAATACAGGAGCATCTGAATCTTTGAGTTATAACTATCCTCCCCAAGGCAAGATGTGGGAAATAAAAATATACGGCAACTCTTCTTCACCAATAGAGTACAATTCTTCTGGAGAGATTCTGTTTTCAACTCTTAATGCAACGAATGCCTCAAATCCATCTCAACGGTTATCAATGATAAATTTTGGTGATATGAACGCATCCGATGAAAGAAACGTTAAAATAAAATTGAAAAACGAAGGGCCTTTGGTTTTGAATTCAGTTTCTCAATCGTCGGAACTATATCATCTTCAGACGTTTTCAGATACGTCACCAAAGAACTTTTCTGTTAGGGTACCCGACTTCGCAACAAGAATGAGAGCTGAAGTTGAGTGGTCTAATGGTGCCAACTATACAATAAACATATACAATCCTAATGGAGCTCTTATAGACTCTTCCACAAACAAATATTCAAATGCTGGTGTGGTTGGAGTAGAAAAAGAGGAGTATGTCGAATATGATCCGTCTGGAACAATAGGCCTGGATGGTGATGGTTTGTGGACAGTTGAAATAAAAAACAACACACCTACAACGGGCTCTTACAACATGACATTCAAGGAGTGGTTTGGTAGTGATTGGATATCCACAAATTATACTACAATGACATTTAACACCTCTGGAAATGAGAATGATAGCGCAATTGTTGACTTCAATTTCACAGTTAAGAATTCAAGTTTGAGTGGACTGTATAATGGATTCTTAAGATACACTACTTCACAGGGAGCAATTCTTGAGGTACCATTTGCAGTTAATGTGACAACACCTGAACTATTTGTTAACAACACATACAAACAATCCACCATTAACTTAAAGGATAATACAGGATTCAACAAGACGCTCTTACTGGAGATTCCAATAAAAAATACAGGGAACAAAGAGATAGTTTTTGACCAGGTTTCAAGGTCACCATCGCTCAAATATTCAAGTTATTACATCGACTTTACAGACAATTATCCATCATCTCTTGCACCAGGAACATCAGGCACTCTTAACATAACAATAAATCTTGATGCCACAAAAACAAACAACATCCTAGGTATTTATTCTGGGTGGATAGTTCTCAATGATACAGATTCTCATCCTTATTCTACATTCAATCTTTCAATAGACTTTGACCTAACGAATGAGATATATCCAAATATAGTAGAGATAAATACATCCGACAATGACAATTGGGTTGAGAATGTATCATCAAGTCAAAACATAACCGTTAAGGTGCATGTTTATTTTGCTGATGGTGGAGAAATGAATGATCTAAACATAAGCAACTTCCATTCAGTTTACTTGGATAATGAAAATTACACAAATTACAAGATACCAAGTTCTGGACATCTCTCCATTTATGAAGCTACAAATCCATTTTACTTAAGTGGTAAATATTGGTTGTATGTATCTCTTCCTGGTGATTCTTCCAGGCCGGGTGGTTATTATGATGTTTATTTGTCTACCAATAGAACAGAGGATGGGGCAACACTTACGGGAACAACTCATGGTGGAACATTGATTATAAACAACAGCGCTCTGTACTTGAGTACTAACGATGCTCACATATCGTTGGATGAAGGAACAACTGGCAGTGAGCATTTTAATTTAAGTGTAACAAATTATGGACCATTAACGGCAAAGGGAACTTTAAACCTTGATTGGAGCAGTGATTGTGATTATCTTAATGACATAGACCCCGTATCAATAAAGAGTGGATGTGGAAGTGTGAGTGGAAATGGATTCAAAGTAGACATATCAGATGGTGATACATGCTGGTATACATGGAGATTCGATGCAAAGAACGTTACTTCAGATGAGACATGTGCCATAGATGTGCTTACTTCTGACCCAACATTGAATACAAAAAAAGTGTATGTTGAGATAGATAACATAGCGTCGCCAACACCAAACCAGCAAAATCAAAATACTAACAATAATGAGAGCAACACAAATAATCAGAGTACAGCAGCTAAAATAGAGATATCACAATACCCATCATCAATCAATGTCATCCAAGGTGAGACAGAATCATTCCCACTAAGCGTCAAGAATGCCGGGGATACGAGCCAAAGTAATTTAACACTATACGTATCTGGGATACCTGATACATGGTACTCTTACAGTCCGTCACACATAAACCTGAATTCGGGAGACGAAGAGAACTTTACAATAAATATAACTCCATCAAAGTCAGCTCCTATCAAAACGTACGTATTGAATTTCACAGTCAAGAACTCAAACGTTTGGTCGTCCAATACGTCTGTCTTGAAGGTTTTGCCATGTGAGGAAGAAAAATCCAAGATAAATAAAACATATGAAATCTACCTCTCCAATTACACCTCTTTAATGGAAAAGATGAGCTTATTGTCCAAAAGGGAGAACGTCACGATTTTGAACAATACACTAAGAAAATTAAAGAGTAAACTTGACCTTGTCGAGCAATCAATTTCAAAAGGAGATTACTTCACAGCAGATCAATTATTAGGTGATGTCTACTCTCTAATCACAGAAGCAGAGAACCTCTCGACAGAAAAAGGGTCAGCTTCTGCCATATCATTAAAGTCCTCCAACATAGTGTGGATAGCCGTTGGAGTTATAGCAATAATAATAGTCGCGTTTTTAGTTTATCTTATGCTTCCTTCAAGGGAAGAATACAGGATGAAGAGCTTCAGAGCTTCAAGACACATTAAGTATAGGTCTCCTTCAGAAGGAGAGCCGATAGATAAGAAAATTAGGAGAGTGATAAGGAGCTTTATAAGAAAAGTAAGGTTTGCATCGAAGAGGAGGAAATAATATGAAAGAAAAAATAAAGAGGGAGATTTTTATTGGTACTACAGTCTCGATATTCATATTAATTTTCTTCATATTCATGAAATTTTTTTCATCTTATCCAGATAAGTCACTGATTTATCCCATGAGGATACCAGACAAATTCGTGTCTCTAACTTCTCAGTATGGGGTGTTTTCGGCGGTTCAATATTTAGTTATGGATTTTATTAAGTTCATACTGCCATTCATACCTCTTGTGATATCTCTTGGTGTATTGTCCCTATATGGTGCAAAATTCGGCGAGGATAAGAAGATGGGCATATTATCATGTCTCATACCAACGGTAATAGGTTTGTTCTATGTTGGTATATCAACGACATTGGTTTTGTTGTCAATTGGAGTAATATTTGCTGGTTTTATATCGACTGGGTTGTCAGAGGCATACTTTAGAGAACTTAAAAAGTGGAAAAGATATAGAACAGGCTCCAATACGGTGGGAAAGGTTCTCTTGGTAATAAACATATTAATATTCTTAGGATTGTTTCTAACATCGTTGTATTCTATTAACTACTACTCTAATTCCTATAAGAACGAGACAAAGAATATTCTAGAGAGTATTATATCACCAATCACTTCTAATGAGATGAACACAAACGAAATTCCTGGTTACAAAAGCTTAACAGAGGAGCAGAAACAGTTAATTCAGCAACAATATCAGGAGCAATTGAGCAAACAGAAGGATTTGGTTAATTCTAAAATTGATGAGATGCTGAACTCTGAAAAGATAAGCGCTTTAATATATTTATCCGTCTTGAGCATGCCATTTATTGTTTTTGGATTACTTGAGATATTAAGAACATTGGTATTTTCTCCAATTGCTGGAATAATAACAGGTATTGGATTGAGAGAAGTAAAGGTTAGTTAGGATAGTTTATCAAGAATTTTACTCTTCCTTATTAATTTACATATTTTACACAATTCATCTGTTGCCCTGTCTAAATCTATTTCCCTTTTAGCTATGGAGGACGAGAGCGCTGCTATACTATCATTTATTTCTTTATTCCCCTCAAGAAGGTTTATCTTCTCTCCTCTAATGTGTTTTTTGTACTGTGATATGGCAGGTTGTGTCATACCAAGTCTCTTTGCAGCTTCCTTCTGCGTGAGTTTGTATGTCTCTATCAAGTCTCTCGCAATCAAAGCTCTAACTGCAGGAAGAACATACTTGACTACATTTTCGCATGGAGGTTTCATAGTATAGAATTGTGGTATGAACAATTTAAATATAACGTTGTTAACTTTTAGAATTCAATCCCCTTTCTCATACCTTTGCCTTGTGTATAATAATGTTTTATCTCTTCGAAGTTCGTCACAAGGTCAGCCACTTCTATAATCTCTTTGGGAGCATATCTTCCGGTTATGATTATCTCGGTGTTCTTGTCAGCATTTTTAAGAAAATTCAGAACTTCTTCAAGTGGTATCATGTCATAATTCAATACAAGATTAAATTCATCAAGTATTATAATCTCATACTCATTTACAGATTCCTTTGCGAGGTTAAATCCTTCCCTAACAAGTTCATAGTCCACGTTGGAAAATTCTTTAAAGTGTTCTCTCAAAGAAGGATTCTCATCAAGTTTTTTCTTTGGCAGGAAAAATCCCTTTCTACCAAACGTTCTAACTTCGAAATTATCAAGTTTCCTTAGTACATTTAACTCCGAACTATCGTTTGTTTTAAGAAATTGTATCATCAAAACGTTTTTACCTGCACCGACTGCTCTTATACCAAGTCCTATGGCAGCAGTTGTTTTCCCCTTGCCATTTCCAGTATAAACTTGTATCATTTAATCACTACAGGCAGACCAACCACAGTTCGGACAAACTTTACATCCTTCCGACCTTATCAGCGGAGAATTGCACACAGGACACCTTTCGTCGTCTTCTATATCTTTGTTCTCATATGCACCAGCCTCATGATAAATCGCGGGGCCCTTTGCCTTGACATCTCTGAGAGAAATCAGCTTTTCTTCCTTTGGTGCTGAGGGGAGTTTTACTTCCTTTTCCTCTTCTTTACCAGCACTTAGCACACCTTTTATGCTCTTATCTCTAAATATCGTTATGTCTTTACACCCCATTTTATGTGCAAGAAGATATGCCTCTTTTACATCGTCTATTGTGGCCGTGGAAGGAAAGTTTATCGTCTTTGAAATTGAGGAGTCAACCCATCTTTGTATCGTGGCAAGAGCCATCACATGATCCTTGGCACTCATGTCCAGAGCAGTTACGAATATTTTTTTGAGTCTCTCTGGTATGTAGCTGAAGCTTTTTATGCTACCTCTTCTCTTTGACACTTCCTTTATGAAGTTATCATCAAGGAGGCCCTCTCTCATCATGGTTCTCTCAAACACGGGATCAACATAATAAAATGAACCAACGGTGACCTTTTTTTCGAATATCAATGAGAACACAGGTTCTATCCCAGATGAACATCCACCTATCATTGATATAGATCCGGTTGGTGCTATTACGGTTGTGTATGCATTTCTTATTCCATGTTTTTTTATCTGGTCTTTTATGTACTTCCAATTCATCTTACCTTTTCCACCACGGAATGGTAATTTACCTTTTGGATAGAAACTCTTCTTGTAAAGTCTGAAAACTCCCCTTTCCTTGGCAAGTTCTATGGACTCTATCTTTGAATGATAATTTACGAATTCCATTAACCTTTCCATAAACTCAAATCCTTTCTTTGAGTTGTATGGTATCTCCAGTTCAAAGAGCAGGTCACCAAGGCCCATTATGCCAAGACCAACCTTCCTGGAGTTCAGTGCCATATCCTCTATTTCCTTCAATGGATACTTGTTTACATCGACAACGTTATCAAGGAATCTGGTCGCAACTTTAACAACTCTTTCAAGTTCGTCCCAATCAAACTCAACTTTTTTCTTCTTTCCATTCGTTGGGTTTACCTTTACGAAATTCCACACATTAATTGAGCCAAGATTGCATGACTCGTAGGGATAAAGTAAAACTTCTCCACATGGATTTGTCGACTTTATTGGTCCAAGTGATTCAAGGAATGGATTGTACTCGTTAACATGGTCTCCAAAAACCGCACCCGGTTCTGCTGACTCCCATGCCTGATACACTATTAAGTCAAATATATTTTTTGGATCTACATATTTTACAATCTCCTTGGTATGTGGATTGATTAATGGATATGGTTTGTTTTTCCTGTAGTAGTCCCAGAACTCAGGATGAATGAAAACAGATATGTTGAAGTTCCTAAGAGCTTTGTTTCCTGCCTTTGCAGTTATGAATTTTTCTATATCAGGATGGTTTATATCAAGTATTCCCATGTTTGCCCCTCTTCTTATTCCACCTTGCTTTATTACTTCTGTCATCTGATTGAATAAGGTCATGAAGGATATGGGGCCACTTGCCACGCCACCTGTTGTTTTTACAAAATCTCCCTCAGGTCTTAGTTTTGAGAAGTTGTACCCAACACCGCCACCGGCCTTGAATATTATTGCAGCCTCCTTTAGGGTGTTCATTATTGATTCAAGAGAATCCTCTATATCCAGAACAAAGCAAGCAGAACCCATTCCAAGGTAGTTTCCAAAGTTTGCGAGTGCAGGAGTATTTGGTATGAACTTTCTCTCAACCATTACGTCATAATATTCCTTTACTTCCTTCTCATATTCATCGAAATCACCATTCTTTATCATCTTCAAGAAATCTGACCATGAGTGCCTCATCTCTTTGTTGTTGTTAGCCCTGTCATAAATTCTCTTCAGCGCCTCAAGATGAAATCTGTTGAGTTTATATCTACCAATTTTTAGTTTGTTCTCGTTTTTCTTAGGGTCAAAGTCTTCCATTGGGTGTATTGGACTGTTCTTTTTGAACATTCTCTTATCGTAAAGGAGTGATGGTAGAGTTGTGTGTATTGCAACCCTTTCAAACAATTGTTTTGGTGATTCTATGAGTTTTCCGTCCTTATCTTTTTTTAAATATCTCGACCTTAGAACTCTTAGGGCATTTATGTCAAACGACTTGTCAACTTCGTCTATAACATCTTTTTCAAGAATCTGTTGTTTTTGTTTTCTTATCTCAGTTCTTTTCTGCCTGTAAAGAATGTAAGCCTTGGCTATTCTTGCCTGTCCAGATTCCACAAGTATGCGCTCTACTATATCTTGAATACCCTCAACAGTTGGTATTTCTTTTGGTTTAAGTTTCTTCTCGAGTTCCTTAACGACTAGTTGTGATAAGTTCTTAGATAATTTGTAGTTTGGTTCGCCAACACCTTCAGTGGCCTTATAAATAGCGTTTGTTATTTTTTCGATATCAAAGTCAACTACTCTTCCATCCCTTTTTATAACTTTTTTTATTGTCAATCACACACCCCACAGGTGATTTAGTTTTTTGTTTTTCTTATTTTTAATGACTTCTTTTCTGAAAAATATATTTTATAGTTAGTTATTATTCTTTCAGAGTAACGGGCAAAATTTTTTATTCTACATCTGCCAATTAAACGTATGGTCTTACGAGAAGAATTAAAAACTAGGGCAGTTCAAGAAGTATTTCTTGTAGCCAAGCAAAAATCATTATTAAAAACCATTTCCATTCTCCTTTCAGTAACATCAATTGGAATTTTTGGGAGAGCTTTATTTCAGTATGTTCCAAGCGTTGAGCCAATGATACCAATTGTCATAGGAATGGGATTTTATAAGAATTGGAAGTATGGAGTATCGTCCGGTATTTTAGGATTCTTTTTTTCTAATTTTATTGTGTGGGGGCTTCAGGGACCGTGGACGATCTTTCAATGCTTGGGTGCTGCCCTTGCTGGGATAACTGGAGAAGCGTTTAGCAAAATATCCAAGAGAAGAGGGTATTTCTTTTCGTCATTGATTGTAGGAACCATCATTTACGAAGTTATCGTGAACATGGGTTCCTTGGTATTTTTCCCGTGGTGGGTATTGACAGGGTTTAGTTATCTGCTTGCGGCAATTCCATTTGGGATGATTCATATTTTTAGTTCAATAGGATTTGGTTCGATTGTATATGCATTCAGGGAAAAACTTCAAGACATTTGGATGGAATACAAAGTATTTAGTGTATGGCGTAGTAATAATAGCGGTTCTAACAGTAATTCTATCTTTGAGTATACCACAGGAGCAGGCAAAGGGAAAAATAAGAACATCCCTTTACATAGACTATGGTGGAAGAACAACAAGGGAAGAGAAGGTCATCAATAATCAGACAACAGTATTTCAATTACTCAATGAAACGCATAGTGTTAATTATAAAGAATATTCAACAGGATACTTCATCGTTTCTATAGATGGAGTTGAGCAAAACGGTACATACTCATGGTTGTACTTCGTCAATGGAAAGCCACCAATGGTGTCCGTTGATAAATATCATTTATCTAATAATGATGTGGTCGTGTTTAAGTTTCTCTCAAATAATGAAGCAATGAAATATTTCAAGTAGTTATTCATATCTCAGGGCTTCGACTGGATCAAGTTTTGCTGCCCTCATTGCAGGATATATACCCGAGAGAGTGCCTACGATAACCGAAAATATCAATGAACCGATAAATAATTCTGGAGAAAACAATACCTTAACAGGTATGCCAACCATGCTTCCCATATACCTTCCAATGAAGTAAGAGCCACCATAGCCAAGTAAAAATCCAATTAACCCACCAATGAGGCCAACTGTGGCGGCCTCTCCAAGAAATATGGACAATATTATTTTATTCGTTGCACCAGTAGCCTTCATCACGCCTATTTCTTTTGTCCTTTCCATTACAGTCATGAGCATTATGTTCATTATTCCTATACCCCCGACCAAGAGTGATATGGAAGCTATCCCTATGAAGAGATACTTCAATATACCAAGAATCTTATTGGCCATTTGCATTATGTCTCCAAAAGTCTGAACCTTGAAATCTTCTATTCCTCTCTTTTTTTTCAAAACATCTCTTATGTTGTCTGCAACTTCGTTCACATCATAATCCTTCCTTACATCGACAAATATGATTGAGACTTCATCTGTGTTGTTGAATATCTCCTTTACAGCACCCATTGGTATAACTATCACCATATCGTCCATAGGATTGCCAACTTTTTTAAGAAGTCCAACAACTCTAAAACTTTTTCCATTTATCTTCAGATGGTCTCTAACTTTTATTTCTTTGCTGAACGCTTTTGTTCTAATGAGATAGCCAAGCACCGTTGAATATTTATCACTACTTCTCAAGTCTCTTCCATATTCAATCTCAAATCCTTTCAATTCCTCATAATATTTTCTGTTTTCTGTTGGTATTGCCAGAATAGTTGCATATCGTACCTCGTTACCGAGTTTAACTTCTGCGGTTCTTCCTAAAATTCCGAAGGCGGTATTAACTCCTCTGATCCTTCTGGCCGTATCAACGTCATTCTTTGTTAATTTTTCTGTTGAGAGTGTGGCACCACTGAACCCTATTGATGTGGGGGAGCCGGGTGTTATTATTATTTTATTCGTCCCCATTTTTTCAAACTGCTCATTTATAGACCTTTGTGTGGCATCGCCTATTGAAATCATCGATACAATTGCCGCTACACCAATAATTATTCCCAACAAAGTTAATCCAGTTCTCAGCCTCTGGTAGGACAGATTTCTGATTATAATTTTCAAAAGTTCTGACATACTTTATTCACCAATTTTTTGACATATTTGGAAATAATTTTTTTTGATTCTATCTTTAAGATAATTATCAATAAAATCAATATAAGCGTATATTCCAAAAGAAGAAATGTTTCTGATTCTGATTTTTCAAGTATATTGTTTTCAAATTCAGTGTAGGAATATTTCTCTTCGTATATTTTTAATGGCGCGAGGGAAAGTGAAACCACCATCAACGTAAGCAGGACAATCAATATGAATATATCTTCTAGTATCGAGGTGTTCTTTCTCATCAAACCACTTATTTTTTCTTAATATAAGAGGCAGCTTTTTTTGTCCATGGTATTATAAAGTACTTTAGTGCAGCCAATATTATAATTATGTAAATCAGGTACATGTACCACGGGGTCTGTGGTGTTAATTCTTTTATGGCCTCTTCCTTTGGATAGACCTGTATATAGACAGTTCCATTTGTTTCAACCTTTTTATAGTCTTCATTTTTGTAGTAGGATTTTATGTACACTGGATATCTTCCTGGCTTTATGTTATCTTTTATTTTCATGTCGAATTCAACACTTTCAAAATCATCTGCATCAAGAGTTCCAACGAATATCTTGTTTACTGGTATGGTTGCTATTGGGCTTTCTGCCTTAACTATTGTATAGTATGCTGAACCTGGCGCTACATTTGCAATGTTTATAGTTAGCTTGGTCTCTCCGCCTGGATATGGGATCGGATCTGCACTTACAAACAATGGAGTTAGCTCTGCTTCGTTGGGCGCTTTATTCACGTATATTTCTGATTTCTTCTCCACCCAATCTCCGTTTCCTATTTTATATTTTAATTTTATCTCATTCCAGCCATCAACTGCATCTGTATCAACTCTGACCTTATACTGAAGAACAACCGTAAAGAGGCCTGGTATGCTTGAGAATTCCCTTGTTGCATTTTCGTTTGAATCAAGGGAAAATGGATACTCTGGTTCCAGTTCAAATACAACATTCTTTGCTGTGTTTGTTCCTGTATTGTAAACTTCTATCCATAAAGTCATGTACTTCCCGGGTTCTGCTGGATACGGATCATATTTTAATAAATTTATCCTAAAACTTGGTGTTTCTCCAGGTGGGGAATATCCTGTCGTTGTATAGGTCTGTGCAACCACCGCACTTGGTATTAAGCACAACATTAAGGCAATTGCCATCAATTTATACTTCATTTTATCACCTCTTTTTCTATTTTACCGTCTCTTATGTGAATTTTTCTTTTTGTTTTGTTCGCGATTTTTATATCATGAGTAACAATTATAACAGTTCTGCCCTGCTTGTGTAGTTTTTCAAATATTTTTAAAATTTCCATTCCTGACTTGGAGTCTAGGTTTCCAGTTGGTTCATCACCAACTATTATGGGTGGATCATTTACCAATGCCCTTGCTATAGCGACTCTTTGGCGCTCCCCACCAGACATTTCAGATGGTTTATGATTTGCTCTATTTTTAAGTCCAACTTCATTTAAGACTTTCATTGCCCTCCTTCTCCTCTCTTTCTCAGGTTTTCCAACGAACCACATTGGAAGCATAACATTTTCTAAAGCAGTCAGTCTTTGAATTAAGTTAAATGTTTGAAATACAAATCCAATTTTTCTACCCCTTATGTATGCAAGTTCGTCATCATTCATTTTAGATGTATCTCTGCCTTCTATGAACACTTTTCCTTCCGTTGGTCTGTTCAGACAGCACATGACATCCAGTAATGTGGATTTCCCCGAGCCACTTGGCCCTATTATGCTTATGAGTTCATTTCTATTGATTTTCAGGTTTACGCCATTTAATGCTTTCACGTCTATATTACCCATTCTGTAAATCTTCTTTACGTTTTTGAGTTCTATGAGAGGTTTCATATAATCACTTCAAATTCTCAAGTGAGTTCAAGACATCCCTTATTATTTTTTCAGCAACGGATATTCTCTTGTAGTAATCCTTCGCTATTTCCAACTCTTCTTTCATTCCCGTTTTTTTGTAGTTCTTTATTATCTCCGGCATCTCTTTTTTTGAGATTTCTATATTTTTCAATGTTTTCTTCATGTTCTCAATTACGTAGGGGATTATGTTCTTTTCCATGTAAAAGTAAACTTTTCTTGACTTTGGTTTCTTAAGTTTTTTTATCAATCCCGAGTTAGTGAACATCTTCATTGACATACTGACTGCAGATAAACTATAACCAGTCCTTTCTGCAAGTTCTTCCAGTGATATTTCTCTTGGCTCAACAAAGAGAATGCTTATTAATTTTGATGTAAGTTCATCAAGCCCCTTTGACTTGTTTATCTCGTAGATTAGATTTTCAAATCCTTCCTTCGGGTTTTTCATTTGAATCAACTTTTATAATTTTCTGAAAGTTCAATATATTATGAAATATAGTGTCATGT
>JAGGZI010000053.1 GCA_021162085.1 Candidatus Aenigmatarchaeota archaeon | reverse complement strand
GGGTTAATAGATGGAGATAAGGAGAAAATAATTAAAACAACACCCAAACATTTTCTCAAAAGATCAAATGTAGATATATATAAACCAATAAATGAATTTATGGAGTGTGTTGATGGATTGAATTATATGCCCTCTAATTCTAACATTACATTATCTTACAGATCAAAATATGATATATACAAAAAAAGATTCGAGGGCATTCTTAGTGCAGCCGTAAGATTATCTCGTTATTTTGAACCCAATGACATTCTAGCACATTCTTTCCCTTACATCAAAGATTTCGCTAATAATCGCGGTCCTTTTGATACTACTGGAACTATCAAAATAGCTACGAATGCAGATATAAATGTAAATGAAAGTGGCGAAATCATGATAGATCATCCATGGACACATTGGGCTGGCGGTGAAGAAACAGAGATAAAGGCAGAAAGACAATACTATCTTAGCTCAGAACTTGAAAAATTACGTAAGGATTTCCTTAAATCATTTAAAGAATTGAAAGCATTTCCAAGAAAGGTCGACAAGGATATTTCCATATTTGTTCAGAAAACAGTTTCATTATGAAGTGCTACTGTTTCGGTTTAATTATAAATAATTTTCTATTCTTTAATTGTATCATGAAAATTTACATTCATACGAACATATGGGAGAAATCAGGAACTGAAGTTTTTCGTTAACAAAACCACCAGAAAAGATCGCAAGAGAAATGGCCACATATGTGAAGAACGTTTCCAAAACAATTTTTTAAACACTAGAAAGAACAGTGAAATATTTATTTTTATTGTAACATAAATTATTCGTTAGTTCGATATTCTGCTTAAAATTTATGTGGTGATTTTATGAGAAGATACAGGGGTATGGTATCTAATGATACGCTCAAAGAGATTTTATCATCAAATCCAAGGAAAAAGATAGACATACCTCTAAAAAGTTATAAAGATGAATTACTGAGGATGAGTCCGCGCGAATTCCTCAGAAGGGTTAAAAGGATAAGCATAGAAAAGCCTGTTATAGATTATTTAGATAGTTACAGAATGAGGGAATCCTCAATTTATCTTACGTATACAAGTCTTTACCCGGATGACTCTGCAATATTAAGTTCCATGTCTAAAATTTATTCTATGGAACCCGTTGATCTTCTGGAATTATCTCATCCTTTCATAGAAAAATTCAGAGAAATAACGAGCAACTATGAAGAACCGCTCAACATAAAAACCACTGCAAAGGTGGGTGTAGAAGATGGAAAAATAAATGTGCAAAAACCAATCTCAGGACCAATAAAATTCAAGGACAGGGAATTCACTGGAATAAGCTCATCAAGAAAATACTCCCTCAGCAGAGAATTTGAAAAGATGAGAAATGATTTCCTTGATGTATTTGAATACCTGGAGAAGTACCCGACAAGGAGCAATCAAGAAATGTCAATAACCATTCGGGGATTTAAGCCAAGAAAAATCATTCATTGGATAAGCGACTTATTCAACCCATAATCACGTTACCCTTGCTCCCTCACCAACTCTTTCCACACCAACAACTTCTCCCGATTCCGTTTTAAGCTTTTCTCCCTTGTACCAAACACAATCAGATCCCGTGAACATTTTAACCTTCCTGAATTCCTTTATTGAAACTATCTCCTTCGGGTCGTACTTTATGCCCTCTACAAATATTCTCTCCCCTGGTTTTGAATCTTTAACGAATAATAGTCCTATATCACCGTTTTTGTCTTCTCCAGCAAGAAGCATTCCATTTGATTCCTCACCCCTGAAAACAGCGGGTTCAAGATTAGCCACTACAATTATTTTTTTGCCCATGAGTTCCTCCTTGGTGTAGTAATCCTTTAGTCCCGAAATTATCTGCCTTTCATCACCACAGTCTATCTTTAAGACGTAGAGCTTGTCTGCATTAGGATGGTCCTTCACTTCCAATATTTTTGCAACCCTCAAATCCAGGGAGGATAATGGGTCCTCCTGAAAAACTTCCAATTTCTTGAACAATATCTCAGGTGTTTTTATCCTGGATGGCTTTATTGGTTCATTTAACTCATCCCAATTTATCTCAATATTTATTTTCTCTGAGAGATTTTTGCAAACCGAAGGTATCACAGGATAAAATAAAATTGTGAGTTTCTTCAGTATGTTGGCACAGTTGTAAATGCAATTCTCTGCCCTATCAGGACTCTCTTTTATAGCTTTCCATGGTTGGTTCTTCTGAAAGTACTCATTTCCAATTTTTGCTATTGCAAGAACTTCCTCAAGACCTTCCCTTATCTTAAATTCGTCCCATAAACTCTCAATTTTGTCTATTTTCTTTCTTATCCCTATATCTAGATCTTTGTCAACTTCTCCGTTTGGAATCTTCCCATTGAACTTGTTCTTGATGAACGTGAGAGTTCTGTGGGCAAAGTTACCAAATGTATCGGCAAGTTCATTGTTGTGTCTTTCCACGAGGCCATACTCGGAGAAGTCTCCATCCTGACCCATAGGTATCTCTCTAAGAAGAAAATACCTTAATGCATTTGCACCATACTTTTCGATAAGCTTGATTGGATCTACAACCAGGCCAGATGATTTACTCATCTTTTGACCGCCTATATTTACAAATCCATGGACGAGTATATTTTCAGGTAATTCAGTGCCTATGGACATTAGTATAGATGGCCATATGACAGAATGAAACCAGTTTATATCCTTTCCAATTATATGAACATCTACTGGCCAGAACCTGTTGAAATTTTCTCCATCTGGGTAATCCAAAGCTGAGATATAGTTTATGAGAGCATCAACCCATACGTATATCCTGTAATTCTTGTCAAATGGTATTTCCACTCCCCAATCAACACTTGCCCTGCTGACACACAGGTCTTTTAGGCCATCTGACCCTATACGATTCAAGACCTCTTTTGCTCTACCCTCTGGAATTACTGAACCCGATTTCAAAAATTCTACAATTTTATCCTTGTATTTGCTCATCTTGAAGAAGTACGCATCCTCCTCTATAAGCTCCGGCTCCCTATTGTGTATTGGACACTTACCATTCACAAGTTCTTTCTCTGTGAGGAATTTCTCACATCCATAACAGTAAAGCCCCCTATACTTTCCCTTGTATATGTCCCCATTCTCATACATCTTTTGAAATACTCTTTGAACAATCTTCTTGTGCCTTTCTTCCGTGGTCCGTATAAAGTAATCATATGATATGTCCAGCTTCCTACATAGATCCTTGAACCTTTCAGCGTTTTTGTCAACAAACTCTTTTATAGACATCCCTGCTTCTTCTGCCGCCTTGACATTCTTTTGCGCATTTTCATCCGTTCCAGTTAGAAAGAAAACATCATGCCCTCTTATCCTATGCCATCTGGCCAGAAAATCGGCTATTATTTTTTCATAGGCATGACCCATATGGGGCTTTGCATTCACATAATCTATGGCTGTCGTTATATAAAATTTAATTTCAATCACCTTGAAAAATATTAGAGAAATGGCTATTTAAAAATAATATAGAAAAAATAAAAATGATTTAACCGAACAATCTTCTCCATAGATCGATCAAGAAATTGCTTGAATTAGCTATTATGTTTCCAGTGCCAGATGGATATTCACAGACATCCACATATTTGTTCCAACCATACTTTGCTCCAACATCCTGTTTACATACTAATCCTGATTGACAGTCATTGTTTGTATCACAGTCACCTTGTCCCGCCGAGCATTTACAGGTTGATGAACAGTAACTCCATGAACCAGGAGAACCTGTGTGGCAATTGGTTATATCCTTAAAGCAGTAGAGTCTCCATAAATTAAAGCATGCTCCGTATGTTGCATCAGTCCATTCATAATTCGACTTCGTAATGATGCCTCCCCTCCCATTAAAAGGCAAAATTGGTACTGTCCAATTACCACAATTGGCAATTTCCTTAGTCATTTTATTAGCTGTTCCATCAGAATTGGTTCCAGTCCATACATATCCACCAACAATTTTCCCATTCTCATCAACATCTATTGGATGATCCAAACTCCCATCAATTAGGTCTGAAAAGTCATCGGCAACCTTAGTCCCATCAACCAAATAGTACCCAGAATTTGTCTTTGGTATTCTATCTTTTGCATTTGTGTTGAAATCGCTCAGCCAAGACACCCATTTTCCACCTAAGCCAGCATTGTTTGCCAATTCTTGACATTTGGCATCCGCTCCAGCAAGCCCACCAAGATTACCATTATATCTTTTGGATGTAACAAAAACTATTACTTTATCTTGGTTTGGAATTGTTGTTGTGGTTGTGGAAAGAATGGTTACATTTACTGGTTTACTCCATTTCATGTTACCCTCGTTATCCATAACTCCTCCCCATATTGTGTATGTACCAGGTTTCGTAGGCGTCCAAACATGTGAGAAAGTACATTTTGTTTGGGTTCCTAAACAGTTTTGGGCCCACTGACCCCAAGGTCCTGAAATATAGAGTGTGAGAACATCTAAATCATCGTAGCCTGTAACTTTGATATTTATAGAACTTCCGATATAAGATTTTGTTTTATCTACGAAAAGAACTGAATATGGGTATGTTGATGTCTTCTTTGTGAAATACCACGAATGTGGAGAATATTTACAAGCACCGTGAGTGTCACAAGCCTTTACATGCCAATGATATATTTTATCTAACGAGAGTTTCCATGTAATATGAGCATCTCCAACTCCCCTATAAATACTTGTTTTACCTATCAAAATATTATTATCGGAATCGTAAAAATAAACTATCACATTATCGTCGTCTGGGTCATCAATGTGGACAGACAGTTCAACTGATGATTCATTTATTACTGTACCATCCCTTGGATAAGGATTGGTTATTTTAGGTGGATGATTCTTTGGAATTGTTGTTGTAGTTGTAGATGGATATTCACAGACATCCATATATTTGTTCCAACCATACTTTG
>JAGGZI010000050.1 GCA_021162085.1 Candidatus Aenigmatarchaeota archaeon | reverse complement strand
TTTGATGAAAGACAATCGCTGAAAAAATATTTAAATATTCTGTGACAAAATTATTAATTGGTAATTATGGAGCTTAAGCCTTTATCATTTTGGATCATTGGTGCTTTGTTGATATTGTTTGGGTCTATGATTGCCGGTCAGGCTCGGTCTGATGTTCTTGGAGCAACAACATCGTCATTTACGATATCCCTGATCGTTGCATTTATTCTCATACTGATTGGTGGGCTGATGTGGATAACTGTAGCAGGTGTTATAGAAAAATAATTCTTAGAATCAGAATTGACATTATATACCCCATGTAAAATTAAGAAAATTCTATTCCAGACTTATAGCCTGGAACATCATCCTCTGGAGGAAGATTCATATTGTAAATCTCAGCTATTCCCATTCTAAGGTTTCCAAACAATCCAACAAGTATGCCATCGTCCCTATCGGTATCAACCAATTCAATCACCTCTTTTTTTCCAGACTACAAATAGTCAGGAATTTTATCATCGATGAAGAACACACCCGAGAACACTTTAAAATTGGTAAATCTAATATAAATAATTAACTTCGTTATTTGTTATTCATTGTAAAACTTCAACTTTTCTAACTTCAAATCTTCTTAGCGGATAAATAACACTCAAACTTTCCTTCATTTCTTTCTGAAATTTGTCATAAAATATAGAATTTAATAACTCTTCGAAGTTCTTTTTACTTGCAAACTCCTTGACGAGGTTGGATACCTCCTTTTGAAGTGCCGACTTGACAGAAGTCTTAGATTTTTTAAAGGTAATACTTATGGTCTTTACTACAAGTTTTTTCTTGTCCTTTGTCTCCACAATAACCCTATTATCGACTCTTCTCGTCCTCTTTCTAACCATCTGGGCAATATAGTCTCTTAAACACTCATGCCCAACATACTCCATCTTTATTTCATCGCCATTCAATTCTTTTGCCTTGAACTTGACCTTTATGTAATACTTTGATGGATGTCCGCCCAATTCTGGTAGTGGCCTTGATACGGTCCTCTTAAGTACTTCATCTGGATTTGTGACAAGTGCTTCTCCTATAACCTTATCTTTGAATAAATGCGGAGCTACCAGGTTGTACCATCTTTTTCCCTTTATTTTCTTTGCCATATGATAACCTCAGATACTTTCTAAATAATTTTCACATGCATTTATAAATTCTTTTTCCTTACCAATTGGTATAAATGCACCTGCTGCTGCTTGATGTCCACCACCATAACCATTATATTCTTTTGCTACTTTCTCAAATAAATCCTTTAAACTCAGCCCTCTTTCAACAAATTCCTTTGGGGCCCTTGCACTGACCTTTACCTCTCCATCTTCTGTGTAAGCAAATCCAAAAACCACCCTCCCATTGTTGAGTATTGAGGACTTCTCACATATTGAGGTTATGGTGCCAATGAAGTTCTCATGTATTTGATCTCCAGCAAGAATATAATATGCGTTCTTTGTCTTTATAATCTTATCTTCATTCTCCTTCGTCCATCTTATATACCTGTTAATCATCTTTCTGTACCCAGATAGCACGCCATCCAATCTCTTTAGACCGAAAGGCATTCCTAAGGCTGATAAAATACCAAGGGAAGATTGTCCCATTCTTCCACATGCATTCAGGGATGTTGCCATTTCCCTTGCATCAAATTCATCATCTTCAAATTTTATTGTGTAATTATCTCCAAATATTTCCTCAGGCTTAGCTTCTTTCTCCCTTATCCTTTCGCAAATTATTGCCGTGGCCAACTTCTTCATTTCATCATTTGAAAGGTCATTTAAGGTTCTCCACCTTCCTCCCTCATCCTTTAGCCCTATACCCAGTGTGGATAGAAATTGTATTGCAGCAGACTCGTTGCCAGTTATTCCGGGTATATATGGATCCGTGCTGTATTCTAGAGCCTTATGCACAGGCCTGTTCATCCTACCAAACAATCTTATCCCCCTGATTTTTTTCAAATTTCCTATTTCCACAGACTCCTTTAGAATCTCTGCGTTCATCCCTTTCATTTCCCATCCATTATTATCCTGCATATCTCCTATGGCACCAATGATTGCAAGATAAGAGAGATCTTTATTTCCTTCATCCAGCTCTCTTGCAAGGAGATACATAACACCAGCACCGCTTATCTCATTTTCGTCCCTTCCTATCAGGTACGGATTTATCTGTATTATGTTTTTATATGACTCGTTCTGCGGCGATGGCAAATGATGGTCAGCCACAATTATCTTCCTGTGTGTTGATTCACCAAGCTCATTGAGGAGATCAAGATATCCAGAACCAAGGTCAGTAAACAGAAAAATATCTGTCTTTTCTCCTTTCAACCTTTCTATTAGCTCTGGCTTTACCTGTTTCTCTGTAGATAGATGAACTTTCTTTCTCATTCTTGTTAGAGCAGAGAGGGCAATCGATGCAGCAGAGATGCCATCTGCATCCATATGTGAAATCACTCTTATGAATTCTGCTTTCTTTATTTCTTTGACTGCTTCTTTTATGGCCTCAAACAGAAAAAATCACCTAACTTGATACTATAAGCCTTAGTTTCTCTGGGTCATACTTCCACTCCGATGGAAGAATACCCTTACTCTTGTAGTATTTACCCAATCTTCTTATTTTACTCTCTGTGAGCTCCAATCCTCTTATAGCAAAGGGGTCGTGTTTATGAAAGGACAAATGTTCTCTTATTTTTAATGCTTTCTTCATCAGGTTTAACATATCTTCAGGATATTTTGGATAAAGCTTGTTTTCCTTCATTATTTGTGTTATGCTCTTCCCGGTAATCTCCTTTACATTTGGTATTCCATACTGATCTCTTAGAATTATTCCAATCTGAGACGAGGATTTCTCTTCCTTTGCAAACTTTATAACAAGCTTCTCAATCTCATCTTTGTTATACCTTATCCACTTTGGGGTTTTGTCTCTTAAAGGTCTTTTTGAACCAGACTTACCATGCTTCCTAGAATACATTCTTGAAATACAAATCACCTCGATTTAAGTCCGCTCATGGCCGACTTAATCATTTTTAAATAAATATCTACACATATTTAAATATTTGATTTTAAGCAAGTTGATATTCAAGAATTACTTCTTCTCAAATATTCTTATTATCTCAGATATTATGTAAATCACTATGCCAACAAGAACAAGAAATGCTCCAATTATTGCAAGAAGAACTGGTATGCCTGGAATGAAACTTCCAACAGAAATTCCTATTATGGTGAGAACTGCAGCAATTATTAGAGTTATAAAAGATATACTTTCAGTCTTGTTTGCCTTTGTGTCCCACTTAAATGATTCCTTTAACTTCATGCTAAAAGATAGCATGTTCCTATATTTAAATTTTTTTAAAGTGGAACAACCTTCTTGAATTTACCCTTCCAACTTCTCAAGAGAAATTTCGCCTCTGAAAAATCTTTGTCTATGGTCAACAGTACAAATGGCGTAACTTTTCTCTTGTTTCGATATGCCGCCTTGGATCCTGGATTTATGACTAACGTATTCTTGAGGTAGGCTGCTCCAGAACCCTCATGAATATGACCACAAAACACAACCTTCATTTTAGACCTCTTTATTAAGTTTCTCACATCCTTATTCCCTACATGAGACTTTATTGCACCCTCTTCATTTTCGTATGCTGGCCCAATTCCCTCTATTCCACCATCCATTTCCCTCTTGAATACAGCCATATCTGGAAAATTTCCAACAACCAAGTCAGAGTTAGACATATCTGGTGGAGTATGAGTAAATAATATATCACTCTT
>JAGGZI010000055.1 GCA_021162085.1 Candidatus Aenigmatarchaeota archaeon | reverse complement strand
TCTCAGAAATTGAGAAAAAATGGCAAAAAAGGTGGGAAGGGGCAAAAATATTTGAAGTTAAGGAAGATTTGAACAAGAAGAAATTTTACATTCTTGAGATGTTTCCATATCCTTCTGCATACGGGCTTCATATGGGGCACGCATTCAACTACACAATAAGTGATATCTATGCAAGATACAAGAGGATGAAGAATTTTAACGTCTTATACCCTGTTGGATATGATGCTCTGGGCTTGCCAGCAGAGAATGCAGCCATAAAGGCAGGAGAGCACCCTGAAGATTACACAGAGAAATCCATAAAGAATTTTATGAGACAACAGAAATCCCTTGGGCTGAGTTATGATTGGAGTAGGATTATAAACACATCGAATCCAGAGTACTATAAATGGGACCAATGGATATTCCTCAAGATGTATGAGAAAGGTCTAGTGTATAGGAAAAAATCCCCTGTAAATTGGTGTCCAAAGTGTAAAACTGTTCTTGCGAATGAGCAAGTTCATAATGGAAGATGTTGGAGACATCCTGATACAAAAGTGGAAATAAAGCACCTTGAACAATGGTTCATTAAAATCACTGAATATGCAGATGAGCTTTATGAAGATATTGAAAAATTGAAAGAATGGCCAGAAGACATAAAAGCCATGCAGAGACAATGGATAGGAAAAAGTCATGGGACTGAAATAGAATTTGAAATAAATGGCAAAAAATGGCCAATATTCACCACTAGGCCAGACACCATATATGGTGTTACATTTATGGTAATTTCTGCTCAACACCCTGACCTTATGGAACTCGTGACTGATGAACAAAAAGGTGAAGTGGAGGAGTTCCTAAAGAAAATCAGGTCAGTGAGTGAGAAGGAACTCGAAAACTTAGAAAAAGAGGGTGTTTTCACTGGAAGTTATGCGATAAACCCAGTAACTGGGGATAAGGTTCCAGTATACGTAGGAAATTTCGTCATAGCAGAATACGGAAGCGGTATGGTAATGGCAGTACCAGCTCATGACCAAAGGGATTTTGAATTCGCAGAAAGATATTTACTTCCAATAAAACGTGTTATAATTCCTCCAGTCCTTGGTGCAGTAGCCGGAGTTAGTGAAGAAATAGAGAGAGAGTTTGACAGGCTTCATATAGAATACACAAAGAAAGACGACACCTACTACATAATGGCACCATTAAGCATCAAAGATGAGACCATAAGAATAATACAGAAATATATGAGAGAAGGTTTCTACTCTGATATTTATGTAGATAGAGAAGTATTCGTGGTTCTACCAAAAAAAGTTTATAACATATCAAAAGGGGAACTTGATTTGGCTCAAGAAGAAATTGATAAGTTATCAATGCCCCAAGAATTTTCAGATCTTAGGAAGATAAGAGACGAATGGAAAGACTTCGTAAATAATGACATATGGAAGATGAAGATGAAGAGAGCATATGTAGATGAGGGTTACCTCATAAACTCTGGTAAATTCACTGGAATGAATAATAAAGAGGCCATAAAAAAAATATCGGAATATCTTGAAAAAAACGGAATTGGTAAGAGAACCATACAATACAAACTGAGGGACTGGCTTATATCAAGACAAAGATATTGGGGGACTCCAATACCAGTTGTTTATTGTGATAAGTGCGGAGTTGTTCCTGTTCCAGAAGATCAACTCCCAGTTAAACTACCAAGAAACGTAAAATTCGGTGAAGGAAACCCACTTGCAACAAACGAAGAATGGATAAACACAACTTGCCCGAAGTGTGGTGGACCAGCAAGGAGAGAAACTGACACTATGGATACCTTTGTGAACTCATCGTGGTATTTCCTCAGATACTGCGACCCAAGAAATGAGAAAGAAATATTTGACAAAAACAAAGTGAAATACTGGATGCCGATTGACATTTACATAGGTGGGAGAGAGCATGCATGCATGCATTTAATTTACTTTAGATTCTATACAAAGTTCCTGAGAGACCTCGGGCTCTTAAGCATAGACGAGCCTGCAATAAAGCTCTTTAATCAGGGCATGCTTCATGGAGAAGATGGATTTAAAATGTCAAAATCTAGAGGGAATGTAGTACTTCCAGACGAGGTCTCAAAAAGATATGGCATAGATTCGGCTCGCTTGTTCCTGGTCTCGATGGCATCCCCAAGCAAAGACATTAAGTGGAGCGAGAAGGGAATCGAGGGAAGTTTTAGATTTTTAAAAAGAGTGATTAAATACTTTGATAATGTGAAGATTGGAAAGGCAAGTAAGTTGGTTGAGAGCAAGACCAACAGATATATAAAATCCATATCGGATGATATTGAAAACCTAAGGTACAACTATGCTGTTATAAAGCTAAGGGATTTATTTAGGTATTATGAGAACGAAGATGAGATGAGCAAGAACTGTCTGGAAACTTTTCTTAAGTTGCTTCATCCATTCTGTCCACACATAACAGAAGAATTGTGGGAAAAAATTGGAAATAACACATTTATATCGATTTCTAAGTGGCCTGAAGCAGACGAATCAAAAATAGACGAGGAATCTGAGCTTGAAGAAGAACTCATAAAAACAGTAATGAGTGATATAGAAGAAATAAAAAGGATAATAAAAGTTCAAAATCCTAAAAAAATAAAGCTCTTCGTATCTCCAGAATGGAAATATGATATTTATAATAAAATTATGAACGGGTATGAAATAAAAGATCTC
>JAGGZI010000042.1 GCA_021162085.1 Candidatus Aenigmatarchaeota archaeon | reverse complement strand
TTTAGAATCAAAATCCGCTTTTGGTATTAAAACTGCCAATTTGATATACTTGCTCTCAAGAATAGAAGAATTTTTTATATGAGATGTGCAATATTTATTATGCGGTGTGGGGCAAAGTTTGTTGTAGTAACTGGTGGAGTTCTTTCTGGTTTAGGCAAAGGTTTGTTCATATCTTCCCTTGGGAGGCTTCTCAAATCCAGAGGATATAAGATAATTCCAATAAAAATAGACCCTTACGTAAATGTAGATGCCGGAACAATGAATCCCATAGAGCATGGTGAGGTTTTTGTTCTTGATGACGGCTCCGAGGTGGATATGGACCTTGGAAATTATGAAAGATTTCTCGATTTGAATCTTACAACGGAATCCAACATAACAACGGGGAAAATATACAGAAAGGTAATTGAGAAGGAAAGAAAGGGAGACTATCTTGGAAAGACAGTCCAGTTGATACCTCATGTAACAGGAGAACTTAAAGAATGGTACAGAAAGCTTGCAGAGAAGACCGGTGCAGACATAGTCCTAATAGAAATTGGAGGAACTGTTGGTGACATAGAAAATCAGATATTTCTTGAATCCGTCAGGGAGCTTTCCATGGAAGAAGATGTATTTTTCATTCATTGCACACTAGTACCTGTTTTAAAGGTTGTTGGAGAACAAAAGACAAAACCAACTCAACAGTCTGTTAGAATGCTCAGGGAAATGGGTATATTTCCAAATATGATATACTGCAGGTCAGAAAAGCCACTACTCGAGAGAACAAAAGAAAAAATATCAAGATTCTGCGGTGTCCCTCAAGAATATGTCATATCGGGTTACGATGTTAAGCACATATATGAAATACCACTTGTCTTAGAAGAACAAAATGTTGCAAAAAATGTATTAAAAGAACTTGGATTGAAAGAAAGGTCCAAGGATATGGAAGATTGGAAAAAATTTGTGGAAAATCTTAAGAATCCTAAGAAAAAAGTCAAAATAGCAATAACTGGAAAGTACACTTATCTTCATGATTCTTATGTCTCCATTCTGGAAGCCCTGGAACATGCTGGGGGAAATCTCTCCTGCAACGTAGAACTGAAGTGGATTGAAACCACGGATATAGAGAATGGAAAGTTAAGTGTTGAAGATGCTTTGAAAGATGTGGACGGAATTTTAGTTCCAGGTGGATTCGGGAGCAGAGGAGCTGAAGGAAAAATAGAATGTATAAGATATGCGCGAGAGAATAACATTCCTTTCCTAGGGCTTTGTTATGGACTGCAACTGGCCGTTGTTGAGTATGCAAGAAACGTTTGTGGATTGAAGGATGCGGATTCAACTGAAATAAACCCAGATACTCCACACCCTGTGATAGACATACTTCCAGAACAGAAAAAAATCAACGAAAAGGGGGCCACTATGAGGCTCGGGGCACAACCGGCAATTCTTAAGGATAGGACGCTTGTAAGAAAACTCTATGGAAAAGAAAAAATAGTGGAAAGACATCGCCATAGATATGAAGTCAATCCCAAATACATAGAAATCTTAGAAAGAAACGGATTGGTATTCTCCGGTGTTTCACCAAATAGAAAGTTAATGGAATTCCTAGAAATTCCAAAACACAGATTCTTTGTGGCGACCCAAGCTCATCCAGAATTCACGTCAAGGCCCTTGAGACCAAATCCAATGTTCTTGGGTTTTGTAAAAGCATGTATGAGTTAGATTTTTCCTGGCTCTTTTTCTTTGAATGACTGAACCTGAAACTTATAAATTTCTGCAGACTTCCAGCAATCCTTGTCATATAACCCGGCCTTGTAGCAAAGATTCTCCAAAAATTCTTCCTTTGTTGAAAGCTTTTCCCAGACTTGAGGAAGAAACAATCCAGAATTCCATCCTTTCTTTAAAATCAGTCCATCTCTCTTAGGCTCTATTTTTTCTAAGAGTTCCTCAGGTGACTTGAAGTCAATTCTCTCAGGCTCTGTCAATACAGAAACTTCAACTGTAACATTATTTAATTCGTCCTTTCCCAGGGGAGGAAATCTTGGATCCTGTGTTGCAGATATTGCGGCCTCTTTCACAGCCTTTATCAGCGGCTTCTCGGGATAAGGCAAACCAATGCAACCGCGCAAATCCCCAGAAGGGTATTTCTCCAGGGTTACAAAAACGCCCCTTCTCTCGGCAAATATCGCGGGAAGTTTTCCTGGAATTTTTACTTCTTCACCCTTGACAAAACTTTCAATAATATTTCGGGTAATCTTAACCAGAAGTTTACCCTGTTGTTCTGTAAGCATAAAAATCAACTACTTCTTAACAATTTTTACTTTCTCTATTCTCTTTCTGGTGGCCTTCTCAATAATTATGTAAAACTTGCCTAAATCTATTTTCTCGCCCTTTTTAGGAATTCTTCCAAGTTTATGTTCAATCAGGCCTGCTATTGTGTTAAAGTCTCCTTCTTGTAGCTCTATACCTAATGTCCTTTCAATCTGGTCTATTCTTGCCCTCGCATCAGCCCTTATCGTATTCTTGTTGACATGTGTGATGTAAAGCTCTCTTCTCATGCTTTTGTCAAATATGTCTCCCACTATCTCCTCAAGAATGTCTTCCATCGTAACCAAGCCTACAACAGAGCCATACTCATCAACAACCATTGCCATTGGCGTTTCCTTCCTCTGAAACTCAACAAGCAGATCATCTATATCCTTGGTCTCAGGGACAAAATAAACTTCCCTTGCTATATTCTTTACTTTTACGTTCAACTTGTTTTCCTTTATGTATTTCAAAACGTCGTCAACATCCAGAATGCCAACTACGTTATCCTTCGATTTTACATAAACTGGATATCTTGAAAACGGTGTCTTGACAACATAATCCACAACATCCTTTAATTTCAGGTTGCCATCCACAAAGGCTATTTCATCCTTCAGAGTCATAATCTCGTCCACTGTCTTTTCACCAAATTCAAGGAGGCTGTCCATCATCTCTGCAACTTCTTTGGATAGTATTCCTTCCTCGTGCCCCATTGTAACTACTGTTTTAAGCTCCTCCTCTGTGAGCATCCTCTCTTTTTTAGAACCAAACAGCTTCATCATTAAAGAGGTTAATATCTCCAGAAACTTGACAATTGGA
>JAGGZI010000031.1 GCA_021162085.1 Candidatus Aenigmatarchaeota archaeon | reverse complement strand
TAAGTATATTGCATAAATTTTATTATATTCAAAAGTATTATTTGTTATCAGATTGCCTGAACTCCCTTCTCCATAAATTCCATCGGCCATATTTGAATTGATGATATTGTTTTTTATAGTGTTGTTATTAGAACCTGAAAGAAATTGTATTCCATCCCACCACTCTTTTATTATACAATTTTTTATTTCTGTGTAATTTGAAGAATTTATGTAAATACCATAATCAAAATCGCCCTTTGTACCGTCTAGAGTATATCCATCACAATCAAATGTTATATTATTTTTTCCGTAAATATTTATGCAGGTGCCAGTAAAGTCAATTATGCTCGTATTCAACCTTACAACATCACCTGCAGATGCAGAAGATATTTTATTGCTACAGTCTGTACATGAATTACATTCGTAAACCTGAGAAACATAAAAGCAATGTTCGCCCATATTAATATTCCAATTCCCAGTGGTGTCATTTGCCCATTCGTTCCAACAAATGGTTTTTCCTCCATCTCCTGATGTATCTATGGTTTTGTTGCACCACATTCCTGTCCCTGATAGAGAACAAGAAGAAACATTCTGCCATGTTCCTGATTCATTGGTTCTGAAAATTGCTGTATTTAGTCCTTCATTATCTTCCCAGTATGTTTGAATATTTACAGTTGTTCCCTCCGAAACAGAACCTCCTGAATCATCTGAATCTTGTGAATAGGTTGGTGGATTATTTAAAGACTGAAATTGTTCACTTCCTATTATCGTAGTTGGTTCCGGATAAGTATATTTCTTTATGAACCAGTAATCAATCCTTAGCTGCATACCCCCATTAAAATCATAATTATAAATATCTACATAAGTTGGGGATACCCAATCAAAACTGGGTCCTCCCATATTTGGTGTGTAATCCCAAGTGTGTTGGAAAAGGTATGGTACATTAGATGGGTCAGGAATCTTTGAAGAATTGTCTATATAATCTGATATAATTAATTCTCCTGTGTCTGCATTTCTCACTTCATATCCGATGTAATCAGAATAGTATTTTAAATATATTGATATATTGTCAGTGGTACTTGGCTTCGGAAAACTTTTTAAAGATGTAGTATATTTGTTTCCATCCTTTCCAATCTCTAATTTAACAAAAATGTGAGTATCATTGGCCCCATTATTTACTTTATGTTCAAAATATATTGAAACATAATCTTCCCCTCCCCGGAAATAAGTTTTATTTGCACACCAGCCTATATTACTGTGGTCGTAATTGCCCGACCACCAATTAAGAAAATTACCAAATAGTATTATTTCTCTGTATTTTGTAAAATTTGTTGTATTCTCGGTCCATTGATGATGATTGTTAAGATAACTATCTGTGGCACCATTATATTCCCAATCATCCGTGTTATTTTCTTTCCAATCATCAAAATAAGGAAAAGAAAGAGTTCCATTACTCTTTGTCTGCACTATTGAATTATTATAGTAAACTATAATGTAAGTTGTTTTGTTATAAGTATAGTTTAGTTCTGGAACTCTTACCCAAACTACAGAATCTCCCGACTCATTCCATTTTTCTATCCAGTAATTAAGCTCATTGCCAGTATAATTAAAGAATCTCAAGTCATTTCCACTAGTGTGGGAATAATTTATATTAGAATCATTAAAAACTATTTTAACTTGATAATCCTCTTCATTCGTTGTTGAATTTATTAATATCTCCCTTCTGTAATTGAAAGAAGTATTAAACCATGTTGTATTTACATTATATAAAAGATGTGTGTTTTCTGAAGAATTGTCATAGTTACCTTCGGTATCATTACAAGCGATGTAAATGTCATTTGAACCCTCAGATAAACCAGAAAGAGGACATGTTATTATCTGTGTGTTGTCTCCTGTACAATCATTGGTCATCTGATCGTAGTCATATTCTGCAGTTGACCACTTACAGTCTCCATTTTCATCTAAATTTAAAGTTACATTAAATTCTGAAATGAATCTGTTAGAACCGTTTGCAGGAAGCCAATTTGATTGGATTGGAGCTTCCTTGTATTTCACTTGAAATGTGGTAGAATTAAACTTAATTACATTGGCTGAATCGTTTGAATACGTATATAGTGACCATAGACCATAATCTGCATCGGAGGGAATCGTATAATTATATTCGTAAGTATATCCATTGGTTATTGTAGAAATGTTTGTCATCAAGGTATTATCTAATTTTACATTGTCAGTTGTATTGAGAATTTTTATCCACACTTTATCTATATCATCTCTTCCGTCCGGATCCGTTACATTAACTCTAATTGTAATCTCACTATTCCTTATAAAGACTGTTTTCTCTTGAAGAGTTCGATTATTAAAAGTTACTGGCTTATCAACTTTCGGGGATTGTTCGATGTAAAAAGTCATGATATCCGTAGAATTTATATTTCCCGAAATATCCGAATACCAAATTTTCCATGCGATAGTTTTTGGTGCTGGGATTGAAAAATTGTACCATGTAAAGTTAGACCATTCCCAAGTTTTTTCTCCGCTAAATACTATTCTTTCACCATTTCCTGTAATATTTACATCATCTATTTGAACTCTATTGCCACCACAAGCATTTGCACCAGAGATGTGAGCTATAAATCTTATACGAAAATTGGGATTGTTTTCTGCAGACTTTGGTAATGTGAATGGACCCCGTGTCTCCCAGGGAATACTACTTAAACCACATGAATCAGAATCAAGTAAAATCCAATTTGTTCCACCATCAGTGGAGTACTCCACATAAAAATCAAAATTATCATAAACTGTTGATGGAGTACCACATGCAAAGGTACTATAACTGAAAGCATACTGCACTTGTATATCTTGGAATCCTGTAGTATCATTAGCTTCCCAGAGAGTGTAATTCCCAGAGCTGTAAGTACCTGTAATTGCTGACGTAGCCGAATACTGCCCACTGTTTGTAGAATATGTTCCACTGTCTGTCACCTGCCAACTGCCCATGCCACTTGGGGGGTCTGCTGTCCATCCTCCAGCTTCGAAATTACCACTCTCAAAACCATCATATATTATTTGATTTTTTGTCTTATTCTCCCATTCGCCCGTTTCGTTAGTGGCAAGTAAAGCCCAATCCAAACCCATCGCATCTCTTCCCTGTGCAAAAAGTGTTATACTATCTCCTTCCCCTATAGCTGTCGAATTCTCTCCCTGATTCCTTGTGATAGGTGGTATTATATCCTGTCCATAATAAATTGCGGTAAGCTCTTCGTCTTCATCATAGAAACTTTGATAAGTCGCATTTACCCAAAGATTATACCACTTACCATCTGTCAGACTTGGTGTAGTTATATTCACTTCCCAGTTTCCCTTCGTTGAATTATAGGATTGTGAGTTAATGGTTGCTGTAGTTGAAATAGTGGAATTGGAGAGGTTAACATTAAAATTAACTCCCGACTCTATGTCTCCAGTACCGTTAGAAACATCCACATCTAAAATTAAAAATTTCCCAGAAGTGGTATTAGTAGTAAATTGCTGTGTAGGAAATAATATTTCCGTTGTCAAGACACTCGTCTGATAAGAAAAAACATCTGTCTCTTTCCAGTTTCCAGATGAATCATTAGCAAAAACTTTCCACCTAATAGTACAACCGCCTGTGGAGTTGGTTACCACAGTCACATTTGACCAGTCCTCTGTTCCAGACAGAGTTCCCTCTGTGATATTTTCAAGAGCTCCCGTGCAATTATCAAAAGAAAATATATAACCTTCAAGACCCGTGTTATCCGTCCATTTAATCCTGTGTTCTACTGGCATTGATGATGCTGTAGAATTTGTAGAATTATCAAACCAATTTGGAGATGTAGTATCAGAACCTGTAATGTTCGTATACCAAGTTTTTAATGAGAAGGAAAAATTTTGGTCACCTGAAAAATTTCCCACCCACTTAAATAGGCCAGTAATGGATAATGTTGTTAAATTTTTGAGAGGTTCTACATCAGAATTCCAGAATTTGTATATTCTATCTGGATAATCTGTCCACAGTTCTACATCGCGGCCAGAAGCATTTGTTACTATTGTAAAGTTTGCTACATCATTTTTATTGTAAGTTTTATTGTCTTCTGTACCATTTAAGTAAAGATGTGTTTCAGTTGGTGCCTTTCCTATAGTAAATGTCCATTTATCTGTAGAGTTCCACTTTCCATCAGAATCATTTGCATGAAATTTCCAGTAAAAAGTACCAGCAGGCAAAGTTCCATTCCATGAAGAAATATTTGTTCCTGTGAATCTGAAAGCTGTATAATTATTTGGAGAACCTGTGAAATTTGATTCAAACCATGAAAAATTATAACCATTTGAATCTGAATCATCAGCCCATGTTACGTTGAAGAGCGAAATAAAATTTGAATTATAGACTGTTGGAACTGATGATTGATTATTAGACCATTTGGGAGGGCTATTCGTTACCTGAAATGTGACATTTATGTAAATATAATCTGTCTTTATGAAATTGGGTTTATTATCGGTATCAACAGATGTAAGTTCAATATAGCCACTAGCATTTACATAACCTTCAATTCCTGATGAACGTGTAGCAGTTATTATTCCATCTGAAGTTGCCTGAGAATGCGAACCTAGATTTTCCCAGCTTGAAGTTGTCCAGTTCCATACATAAAACGAGGGACTCCCTGCATCCCCATACCCCTCCCAATAAAAATCTAGTTGAGTTATTGTCGAGCGGTTCTCCGATACCTGGATTTCAAAAATCTGGGCTGGATTTATGGTTGATGACCCACCTGATGTTGTGGCTCTTGAATCATCTGAAGAGTTAATTGCATCGTAGTCAGAAGTTGGAAATTCTAAGTCTCTTGCCCAAGGATTTGCCGGGGGAAGATCGTTTCCAGCCGAAGAATTTGTATGAAAAGCCCATCTATCAGTTCCCACTCCTGTAGTATAATCATATTTGTGTAGAGAATCTCCACCACCCCCACCTGAAAAATGCTCTGAAAAAACAATGGTTTTACCATTGACCTCTTCGTAGCACGGCTTGGACGAGTATGAACATTTTTGTATGAAGAAGCAGTCTGGATTTTCCTTTGAACCAGTGCAATAGAAAACTTTTGAATATGTTGAAGGTAGTATTATGGATGCATCGTAGTCCCATTCATTTAGGAAACCATTGGAATCCACCCAGATGAAATCTTTCAGAGTGAATCCAGCAGAACTGATAAAGTTTTTTATATTGGCATTCTTGGTTAAAACTGGTGTTTTATCCCAGTTTGCTTTATTTTTTTCAAAGTTTTGGAATTCAACTGCAATTCCGTCTAATTCCAGTTTTGCGAAATATTTGTTATTTTTCTCAAATATCTTTGGGTTCGAACCTTTCAGGAAGTTTTTCCATTTTTTCATAGAGTCTGTTAAAGTAGCCTCTTTTTCAGGTGGTTGAGAAATGGGTATCTGAGAAGATTCTTTAGGTCGGGTAACTTCTACAACTGTTACAACTTGAGTAGCTGCAGTAATTTTTCCTTCTTTAGATGCCTGTATAGTTATTGTATATTTTCCAATCTCCTTTGGTTTATAAGAAAATGTAAAGTGACCAGAAGAATCGCTTTGAGTCGAAAATTCTTCGGAATTTATTTTTACTATTATCGGCACCTGAAGAGGTTTACCATCATAGTACACGTTACCGGAGAATTTTATAGGTTCGCCCAAAGATATTTTTTGTTTTTCTGGTTCTGCTATAAGTTTTATTTCTCCAGCAGGCTCTGTGGAAATAACCTTAACCTGAGTTGTTCCCTCTGTTGCATAACCTTTGTATTTAGCCTGTATAGATATTGTGTAGTCCCCCGGTGAATCTGGAGTAAATTTATATGAATAAGCACCAAAATTGTTCGTAGGCACCTCAAAGGATTTCCCATTTATCTTTACCAAAACCTTCGTTTCAATGGGAGCGCCATCGTAAAAGACATTTCCCGATATTGGTAGGGACTCGCCGTAATTCATTTCATTCTTGGACACGTAGGTTATCAGTTTTAGCTTTCCTGACTCAGAAGTTATTGGATCACTCCATGTGAGGTCCCTCCAAGACCTTAAACCAAGGGAATTGGTTGCAACAATCCTTGTCGTATAATTTTCAATTTCTGTATTGTGAACATTCCACACACCCCTCCATAGCCCTTTATGAGAATCTCCATCCACCAACTCAAGATTAACTGTTTCTATTCCACCCATATCCGCCTCTACGGATTCCATACCATAAGCATCAATCACTTCGGCATCTACTGTCATCACATCGCCCGGAGATACCTTTGATGGCATAATAGTTGTGAAAAATATTGTTGGGAATGACAATGACTCTCCAACCTCACCTATACCTGAGTCACCTGCCTTCACAATATCACCCCTTATACATGAGAATACGAGAATCAGCATCACAAGCGGAACCACCTCAGCCAGAATCTCACTCATATCATTCCCTCCATATATTAGTTTTAGAGTTATTCATGAGCATCATAAGAATCAAGAGATATGTCATATCCCTCTCCCTTTTCGCATTTCTATATATCAAGAATATTATGACTACAACCTCCATACACATGAATGTAAATAGGATAATTACGATGTAGGCATCCTCGTATTGATTCTGCTCCTCAACGGGTAGTGTTGCCTTCAAAGATTCCTTTGGTGATATCTCCTTACCTGGCTTAGTAAGGGCCATCTCATTTTCAAGGGAATTCCTGGATTGGTTAATTATCTTCTTTGTTTCGGGAGCCAGCACGTCTATACTACCATTGTACGTCTGCTCTTCAAAACCATCCTTTGATGCTGTTATTGTGTAGTTGTATTCCTGGGGATCAAGCTGAAGGGAATAGTAATAACTCCCCATAGAGGAATTCCACGGAATCATGTATATCTCCGTATATGGGTATGTCTCATTAGTCACTGTATTGACTTCATTGTGAGACAAAGAAAGAATGACATCAGCACCAACTATCTCCAGGTCTCCACTTTTGTACTCTACATTGAAGTCCACAGTCTCATTTGCATTGACCTTCTTAGGGACGTTGACAACAAGGCTGGTTGACTCTATGGTTGTTGTGGTAGAAGTTGTAGTGGTAGTTGTGGTAGTTGGCTTCAGTGTGGTTGTAGTCGTTGTAGTAGTGGTGGTAGTTGTCACCTGTGTCACATTTATTACCCCTGAGGTGAATTGCCCTTCAAATCCATCTGAATGTACACTTATATTGAATGCATAAACCCCCGCGGGCCCAGAGAACAGATAGTCACAGGTTTCTGTCGTTAAATTGAAATTCATATTGTGAGAGCTTCCATTGTATTCTATCATGCATGATGAATTAGGAACACTGCCATTTTCATACGTATAATTAACCTTTATGAGTGAATACTCACCTTCCAATATTTCAGAGTCATACTCCAATGAAAGTGTAGTAGGTATCTCTGTTTCATTTGTTCCAATTGTTGTGGTTGTCGATGATGTTGTTGTGGATACATTATCCGTTGAATTCGTAGTGGACGTTATATTTGACTCAACCGTGGTTGTTGTGGTACTTTCATTTGTTGTCGTAGTGGTTGTAATTGTTGTTGTATTTGTTGAAGTGGTATTTGTAGAATTGTCATCACTTAATCCCAATGGTGAACATATGATGACTATCGAGAGAACTAGCAAAATCCACCCCCTTATCGACAAACCACACCTCCGTGTTTCAGTTTGCTTCATCTAATACCTTCCTTTAAAAGTTCTTCTTTAATTTCCTCCTTTATTTCATCTATGAAAGAATCTATCCAATCTTCATCATTGTCCACTTTTTGTTGAACATTATTGTGAACATGGTCTTTTTTTCTTGGTATGTAATATATTTTGGCAGGCCCGACCTTCTTTGATGCAACCAAACCCTCTCTTTGAAGCGCTAAGAGGTACTTAGAAGCCGTAGACCTGTATATCCCAATCATCTGAGATATATTACTTATGGTGAGTCCATTCTTATTGTCTCTAAGTATCTTTAGAATTTGAGAACTAACTTCATCTAATTTGTTCAACATATATGTTCACCTAAGGGGTATGATTAAATTTAGAAATTCTCATTTATAAATTTAACTATTTTGCAGTATACATGTAAAATTCATGATAATTGAGAACAATCGGAATCATAAACTAAATTTATCTCATAGAAATTTTTTCCCTTCTTCAGTTAACTCGTAGAAGACGGGTCTCCCACTACCAATCGTCCTGACAAGTGGTGATGTTATTCCCTTCTTCATGAGTAATTTTTTATCAGTTTTAAGGGCCAACCTCGATAGTTGCTTTGCTATACTTGCTCTTGAAGCTCCAATTTTTTTGGCTATGTCTGACGTTGTTGACTTGCCCTCAGAAAGAATTTTTATTATTCTGTGCTGAACTGGTGAAAGTTTTATGGCAGAATCGTTTCTTGGTTTTTCAATTTTGATGGTCTTAGTTGGCAGTCTTCCCAAAATCTTCTCCACAAAGTCCTTGTTGATATACTCTATCTTCTCATTCACTGCACTTATACAGCAGGTCTCGCAGTTCTCCAGTATCTTCCTTGGTGAGTAGTCAGAAACCTCAAATATTCTTCTTAGAGCATTGTCCGTGAACGGATTATGTCTTCCCTGACTGAAAATTCTCTGTCTCACAATCTTGAAAGCCTCCTCCTCGGTAAGCTTTCTCACCCTTATTATCCTACCACCTATTCTATCCTTGAACGGATGCTCTATATTCTCCAGATTTTCATTAATTGAAGCAAAAACAAGTGAGAATATCTCTCCCTCGTCAAATTTAGCTCTTAACCACTTTGAAATTCTGTATGGCATCTCCTGCGCCTCGTCTACGAGAATTATTTTTTTCTTTTTACCTGCGAAAAATCCTAAAAATCTACTCCAGAAACCACCACTAATTTGCCTCTTCAATTCCTTTTCATCAATACCACCAAGAAAATTAACATAAATGCCGTTGCCCTTGTAATTTTGTATCCATTTAAGTAATGTTGTCTTACCTGCACCAGTTGGTCCAACCACCATGAATGGATCCCTGGAATATATGTAGGTCAATATTTTGGTTCTCATATCTAAGAATCCAACTATATGATCTGGATCTGGCTGAATCTTAAATGGATTGTCACTCCATTCAAACTTTTGAAACCATTTTATGTCACTAATCTCATCCATAAGAGTCACTAACTAATTTTGTCACTTAAATTATTATAAAAACTAATATATAAAAGTGACAATAAATAAAGAGTGGTTTTAATGAGACAAAGAAATAAAGACAAAAAGAGATCAATATACATAGAGACATATGGCTGTAGTGCAAATCAGTCACACTCCGAGGTAATGATGGGCCTGCTCAAGGAGAATGGCTACAACATATTCAGGAGTCCTGAAGATGCAGGTGTGCTTGTAATAAATACCTGTATTGTCAAGGAACCCACAGAAAAAAGAATGATTTTTAGAATAAAAAGCCTTAAAGAGAAATATCCGGACAAAAAAATGATAATCGCTGGATGTATGCCTGCCGGAGAGTATTCCCTAGTTAAAAAGATCGCACCAGAAGCAAGCTTAGTTGGTCCAAACAATTCATTGGATATTATTGAAGCGGTAAAAAATACACTAAATAATACACATGTGGAGTATCTGGACGATAAAGGAGAGAAAATCCTATGCCACCCAAGAATAAGATTCAATAAATTCATAAATATAGTAGAAATATCCAAGGGATGTCTTGGGAACTGTGCCTATTGTATAGTTAAAAGGGCAAAGGGAATTTTAAAGTCTTATCCAATAAAAGCCATACTAATGGATATAGAGATGTCGCTTAAGGAAGGATGCAAAGAGGTATGGTTAACATCTCAAGATTGTGGATGTTATGGACGTGACATTGGTGTCACACTTGTTGACCTGATAAATGAAATTAGCAAGATACCAGGAGAATTCAGAGTAAGGATTGGCATGGCAAATCCCAATTATGTAATAAAAATGCTCAAAGACCTCATAAATTCTTATAAAAGTGACAAGATATACAAGTTTCTACACATACCTGTTCAAAGTGGCTCTAACGAAGTACTTAAGAAAATGAGACGTGTGTATACAGCAGAGGAATTCAAGGAAATCGTCACCAAATTCAAGAAAAATACCCCAAACGTCACTGTATGGACTGATGTAATTGTAGGTTTCCCGGGTGAGACAGAAAAAGATTTCAAAGAGACATTAAAGTTGATAGAAGAGACAAAGCCTGATTTTGTAAATATCAGCAAGTTTGGAGTGAGACCAGGAACTGAGGCAGAAAAAATGAAAAAAGTTGATACTGAGACTATAAAGAGACGTAGTCGGGAGATAAGCAACCTTGTTGACAGAATATCTCTAGAAAAGAACAAAGATTGGATTGGTAGAACGTGCAAAATTCTTATAACTGAGCCCGGAAGAGATAAAAATCAATACATGGGAAGGAACGAATCTTACAAACCCATCCTCATAGAGACAGAAAAGAATCTTCTCGGGAAATTTGTCACTGTTAGGATAATTGATGCCAAAAAAACTCATTTGGTTGGAAAAATCATTTAGAATTCAAAATCTCCTTGATCTTTTCTTTCAGTTTCCTTACAACCACATCTCCACTTATTCTCCCCCTAACCTCAGACATTATTGGGCCCATCAACTTTTTTATGGAATTGTATCCTTCCTTTTTGATTAAATCTAAATCTAAGTGCTTTTCTATTATTTTCTCCAACTCTTCACTCGTAATAGACTCTCTAGACCTCATAACATCTTCAAAACTCCTTGAAACGGACATTTCCCTTAAAATACTTGGAATAGCCTCCTTTGGTATTTCACTCAGATTTCTAAAGAGTTTCATCAATTCTTCATCGCTTATTTTGTCAACATCAACACCACTCCTTCTCAGATCCTTTATGACAGATAGTAGAATGAATGCCACTCTTGAATAGTTAGTATCAATCTCATTCACAACCTTCTCAAACAAAGGTAAATATATTGATTTTACCACTTGATTTGCCAATTCCCGAGAGAGCCCCATTTTCATAAACCTTTCCCTCTTTTCTTCAAAAGACTCTGGCATTTCAACATCTAGGAGCTCCTCAGAGACTACAATTGGAGTGACATCTGTCTCGGGATACATTCTTGCTCCACCTGGAAGTGGTCTTAGATATGAGGTTGTAAAGTCTGAATTGGCAACCCTTGTCTCTTCAGGAACTCCATTTAATGCCATTTTCGCTCTTTTCATAATGGCGAGACAGGCTTTTCTTGCCTTGTCACCATCCTCAACTACTATACCAACTACGTCACTCTCTCTGGCATCCATAACCTTTTTAAGCTTTAGAAATTCTCTCGTGAGATTGTATTTCCCAAGATCTTCGTCTGAGTGTATAAAGCCCTTAACGCCATACGAAATTGCATATTCAGAAAGCTCCTTACCAAGGGTCTTGTCAAAACATATTTTTTTCTTAAGAAACTCTCTGAATCCACTCAACTTGAAGGCAAGAACTTTCTTATCTTTCTTAAGGAGTGATGCTATCATGTTATTTCTTGTGTTCTCAAATACCTGAGTGACATCCATTATATTCTCTGTCACATCGGCATGTCTCTCATTTAATTCATCTCTTATTTTGAGGAGATTTCTTTGCCTCTCTATCTCACCCCTGACAATTTTCTCTATGGACTTTAATTCCTGGAACCCCTTTATCTCTATTCTTGCGCCACCGCCTATGGAAACGTTAATGTCCTGCCTTATGGTTCCTATTCCCCGTTGTACCTTGCCCGTCGCTCTAAGAAGCATCCCTATTTTCTCTGCAACCTCCCTCACATGCTCGGGAGTCTTTATGTCTGGCGCTGTTCCTATCTCAACGAGCGGTATTCCAAGTCTATCCAACCCATAAACTATCTCGTTGCTCTTCTTTTCAATTATCTGAGCCGCCTCTTCCTCTAAAGAGACATTTGTCACTCTCACTTTGCCAAGAGATGTCTCCAAAAATCCATTCAATCCCACTATGGCAGTTCTCTGAAATCCTGATGTGTTTGAGCCATCTATAACTGTTTTCCTCATAAAGTGTATCTCATCTGGTATGTCACAGTGCAGCATTTTGGCTATCTGTATTGCTATCTTAAGCGCTTCTTCGTTTACATTGTGTGGTGGTTCTTCATCAGCCTCAACAAGGCAGGATTCATCTTTATAGCCAAGATACACGAATTTTCTCTTCCTGAATGACTCGAATATTGCAGCCCTATCAACTTCTCCCATTTCTCCAGCAACAGGTCTGAGATACCTCTCTATTCTCACAATTGGCTTATTGGGTGATATGCGCGACTCACAGTGACAGAAGAGTTTGTGTGTGTCAAGTCTTTGATGTATCTCTATTCCAGCCTTAAAATTCAGATCTTTCACTTATTTCCCCTCTTAAATTTGTCTTAATGAGCCTTTTTATTTCTCTCTTGTCCTTGTAGTTTCCCAAGAGCCAGGAAAGCTTTATATAGGCAACCTCTGGGAGCATATCCTCGCCGGGAATTACACCAATTTCTTGGAGCTCTCTCCCAGTTGAATAAACATTCATATTTATCCTTCCATCTAGGCACTGGGAAGTCATCACCACTATCCCACTCTTCAGAAATCTCTTCAGACTATCTTTTATACCACTCGGGGCATGTCCCAGTCCAGTGCCCTCAATGACCAACCCCCTGTACTTCTCCTTTACAAGAACGTCTATTATCTTGGGTGATATGCTTGGGTGTACCTTTACCAATGCAGTTTTCTCCTCAAACTTGTCCTTAACTACGAGTTTTCTTTTTGCATCTCTTCTAACATAGTCCTCTTTCAGAAATTCTATCCTGCCATCCGGATAAACCTTTGCCCATGGCTTGGAATTTATTGTTCTGAAGGCATCCCTCCTACTTGTATGCATCTTCCTTATTTTGCAGGCCGGGTGAATGAAGCAGTAATCATCGCTCTCAGTAGCATGCATACATACTCCAATCTCTCCAAAATCCGACTTTGCTATAAACTGGGTCGCACATATGAGATTCATCGGACCATCTGATGATGCCCTGTCGCTTGACCTCTGCGCTCCAACGAGAATAACCGGTATTGGGAGGTTTTCCAGTGCAAAGGAGAGTGCCGCTGCCGTATAATGGAGCGTATCGGTACCATGAGTTATTATTATGCCATCCACACCATTTTCTATCTCTTTCTTGACCTCTCTTATCAATTTTTTGTAGTCCTTAAATTCCATGTTCTCTGAGAGTATTGACTCTACCTGCCTCCCATATATGTTTGCTATTTCCCTTAGTTCTGGGACATCCTCTATCAATTCCTCCGCGGTAAACCTTGGAACTACTCCTCCTGTCCTATAATCAACTCTAGAGGCAATAGTTCCTCCCATAGAGAGAATTGAGATTCTTGGTTTGTTTTTATCATATTTTATTGGCTTTAATTCCTTTTTTCCAACTTTCTTGTGTTTTGAAATTAATTCAATTTCTACGTTGTCAGAATACCTTAACCCTATGTTATATCCGTTTTCCAGCTTTATAACAAGAGAATCTCTGTCTCCAAGCTGTA
Source organism: Candidatus Aenigmatarchaeota archaeon (assembly GCA_021162085.1). Lineage (GTDB taxonomy): Archaea > Aenigmatarchaeota > Aenigmatarchaeia > PWEA01 > JAGHBM01 > JAGGZI01. Next base: position 990 of record JAGGZI010000031.1, on the reverse strand, counting down.
TTCTTGGCATTAGTATGCCCTCATAGATTTTCGAACCTTTCTTTATCCTTATTCTGTCCCCTCTTTCAACCCCCTTACTTTTGAGAATTTTCTTAATTTTCCCCGAATACACATTAATCACCGATATTTGTGATGTTGAAAACATTGGATAATTGAGATATTACACCAGAAAGGTCAACTGGTTGCCTATCCATACAGTCATATTCGTAAATATAAAGTCTACCGTACTTATCTATTCCATACCTTTCTATCGTTTCTCCGTTGGGGGACTTCACATCAACCAAATAAAATCCATTTTCCTCTTTTGCAGAGAACGTGAGAGCAGTGGAGAATCCCTTATAATCTTTTATTCTCTCTATCGCCTCTTCCTTGTTACGTGGTGGGTAAGGAAATGTGAAGACCTGACCACTCTCTTTCCATCCACATTGGTCCGGATCAACACACTCATAACTATAGCAAAACAAATTGCCGTATTCGTCTATGGAGTATTTTCCTATCACCTCACCATTACTTGATCTTAATGTAAGCACATAAAAATTTACTCTTGGTTCATCTACATCTATTTTACTGACGTCTGAAAAACCTTTTAAACTCCTTATATCTTCAAGTGCATCTTCCTTACTACTTGGAGGAGAGGAGAACGTTGAAACGACACTTTTGACCTTCCATTCACATCTTGAAAAAATGAATGATGCATTCTGGTAAACTACATTATAAATGGAAACAAAGAATATTATGCTAAATAGGACTACGGCAAAGATTACCATGAACATCATTCTTCTCTCGCTTTTTCTCATTCTCTTAATATCTTCTACACTCATAGAATCCACATTAAATATTCTTCTTTATCATTTTAAAAATATCCACATTAGTTTTAGTGCAATTGAGTTCATATGTGAAAAGATTGCCCTCTTTATCTATTGAATAGCGTTGTGTTTGATTACCTTCACGGACATCAATTATATAGAAGTTTTTTCTTGGTTCGGTTAC
>JAGGZI010000041.1 GCA_021162085.1 Candidatus Aenigmatarchaeota archaeon | reverse complement strand
TCTTGTACTTTAACCTCCTCAAATGGTTGGAGCTATGTCTATGGAAATCCAACAACCTTAACATGTTCCTGTACAGGAGATGGAACAACACACCTGTACTTCAACGGTGTTTTGCATGATGATTATAATGCTACATCTGTAGTGTTCGCTGCAAATCCTTCAGGTCACAGCGTTATATGTAACACAACAGAAGGAACCAATTACGCTTCCGACTCAACTTCCAATAGTTTAGTTATAAGTAAGGTATATCCAGATGTTTCGCTTTCGGGTTCAAATGTAACCTATCCGGAACACGTAAACGTAACAGTTACAGAATCTAACAGTGGGGATTCGGATTGTACATATATCCTAAAAAGAAACAATTCCCAGATTGGTTTAGATACGGGAGTTGCTCCAGATGGTGATACATCTCAGCTTGCTGCGGGAGATTACCACTACGAATTCTTTTCTGAGGGATGTCAGAATTATACAGGATTTGGTCGTGAACTTTATATAACAGTTTTCAAGGGAGAAATACCAGTAAACCTGTTCTTCAACAACGGAACAGAGTATCAGAACCAGAACATGACTATAACTTATGGCACACAGTCCAACATTACTGCAACCTCGTCCGCAGGCACAGTTTTCATATACAGGGATGGGGTTGAAATAACAAATGGGACATCGCCACAATCTGAAATTGCAACACTTGGTGCAGGCACATATGCTTACAAAGTCAATGCAACAGGGAATGCCAATTATTCAGACAACTCAACTGGTTTAACATATTATTTAATAGTTAATAAGGCCACACCAAGTTTAAGTTTAAGTGGAACATGGAATATCTACTATGGTACGGCCACAGACATAACCGCGTCAGAATCAAATTCTGGAGACGGTGATTGTAATTATAGATTGTACAGGGATTCAACTTTAGTTGGAAGCGGTTCTTCGGTATCTGATACATCTACGTTGGACATAGGAACTTATGTATACAACTACTCTACGTCTGGTTGTACCAACTACACGTCTGGCGAGGTTACCAATACATTAACCGTTTCTCAGATGCCAAGTGGAGGAGGAACGCCACCAGAGTTACCACCAAGCAACACTCAGATATGGGTTAAAATGACACCAGGTGCTGCCCATATAATGAAAATCACAAACGAAGAGATAGGCTTAAAGGAAATGCAGATTACCGTGAACAACGAGGCAAACAATGTGAAGATAACTGTCAAAAAGCTTGAAGGAAAACCAGCTTCGGTCACTCACGAGATATCAGGAAAAGTTTATAGATACATAGAAGTCACTAAACAAAACCTCAAAGATGAAAATATAGAGTCTGCAAAAATTAAATTTGAAGTTTCAAAATCATGGTTAAGTGAAAATGGCTACGACCCAGATTCTGTGATTTTAGAAAGATACACGGAAAACGGATGGATGAAATTGAATACTCTTAGAGTCGGGGAGACTATAGATTCTTATATATACGAGGCAGAAACACCAGGATTTTCGGTATTTGCTATAGCGGCAACAACGCCACCTCCCACAGAGATTACAACTACAACGACTACAGTTCCAACAACCACCACAACAACTATTCAACCAGTTCAGCCAACACCACCTACCGAGAAGCCAATTCAAATAGACTACAAATTGATTGGTGTCATAATACTGTTAGTCATCATGATTGTATTTCTTTTATTGTCTTTAAAGAAATAGTTATTTACACGATTATATCAAGAAGAGCTTTCCCAGGATTTTTAGATTTAATCACCGCCGATGCGACTAAAATACCATCGGCGCCCAACTCTCTTGCCTTTTTAACATCTTCTCCATTTGTTATTCCAGCACCGCAGAGAAGGGGCACCTCAATTGCCTTTTTACACCTGGCTATTAACTCTGGTTTTTCTTTGCTGACTGACCTACCCGTTCCTATCAACTCTGGCGGTTCTATTGCGATGTAATCTGGCTTGAGTCTGGAGAGTTTCTTACATTCGTCAAGATCAGAGCAACAGATAATTGTTTTTAATTTGACTTCCCTTGCTCTCTTTACAGATCTCTTAATTTCTTCATAGGATAATTTTCTCTCACTGTGGTTCAAGAGAGTTCCCACTGCCCCCGCTTGCTTCACTGCCTCTGGGAGAATCCAACCGGTATGCGCACCGTATGATATGGGGTCAACATGCTGAGAAAAGGTTGTTATGATTTTTGATACTCTTGGGACATCCGTTGGCTGTACGGCAACAATTATTTTTTTCCTTTTCTTGTCTTTAACTTTTTTGATGATTTTTGCAAGTTTCACTGCATTCTTTCCTGTTCCATTCCTGTAGGCTTTGAAGTTTATCACGTAAAGCATATTAATTAATAAAGAGGGATTATATAAATTATTGAGGGAATGACTATGGAAGATATGTTTGAATATCTGAAAAATTTTCCAAAATATTGTTATGAAGGATTTGAACTTGGCGATGGGATTAAGATAAAAAAACCAGATAACATTGTTGTTTCTGGTATGGGAGGCTCCGCTATACCAGGTGATATTCTTGCAGAGATGAATTTACCAGTACCAGTGATTGTGAATAGAAGTTATAGCCTTCCATCATTTGTCTCAAGGGAAACTCTGGTTTTCTCTATATCTTATTCCGGTAAGACCAAGGAAACACTCTCATGCTTCAGAGAGGCAAAGAGAATAGGTGCAAAGATAATTGCGATAAGTTCTGATGGAAAACTCAGCAAGCTTGCTCATTCATTGATAAAGATTCCCAAAGGGTTGCCACCGAGGTGTGCGATAGGTTACCTATTCTTTCCAATGTTGAGAATACTTCAAAACTCTGGAATCATTAATGTGGAAAAGGATATGAATAAGTTGAAGAAATGGAAGCTTGGTGACGTTGAGAAAAAGGCTAAGAAAATAGCTAACTTATTTTATAATAGATTCCCATTGGTTTATTCATCAAGTTGTCCTGTTGCTTACAGAATGAAGACACAGTTGAACGAAAACTCAAAGACGATTGGATTGGCAGCAAGTTATCCGGAGATATTCCACAATGAGGTTGAAGGATATATGGTGAAGAATGCAAAGTTTGCAGTTTTGATTCTTGATGTTGAGAATGGGCCGTTTGAGAAAAAACTTTCTGGGTTGGAAAGAATCCTTAAGAAAAGGGGAATTAAATATCTAAGATTAAATTTCAGGGGTTCAAAACTTCTGAATATGCTTAAGGCGATATGGATTGGTGACTTAGCCACGTATTATCTAGCCAAGAAATATAAGGTGAATCCAATTGAGACCAAAGAGATAAAGTGGCTCAAGGAATTGGAGAGCCGTAAGTTCTGACTATCTCTGAGAGTTCTTTTAGGCGCTGAACCGATACGTCCTTTATGAGTTTTTCATCTTTAAAGGTATCCTGCCATATTGCTCTTCCTCCCGCGAATCCAGATGCTCCTCCTATGGCAGCGATTTTTATGAGTTCCTTAAATTCATCATACTTTCTACCACCACTCAGCACAATCCACGGAATCTTTATTTTTTCAGATAGTTTTTTGCAATACTTTAGGTTATTTGGCGCTTCCGTTTTCAGGACATCAATTCCCAGTTTGGAAATTCTCTCTGCTGATTTCACAATGTATTCATCTCTATCTTTTTTAACATCATATAAGGCAAATTCGCAGACGAATGGTATGCCTTCTTTATGACATTCATCAGATACTTCTTTTATGATTGCTTCCTGATACTTTGACGATTCTTTTTCAGGATTGTAATAAACGAGAAGTTTTATGGCATGTGCACCAAGTTCCTTTAATTTTTTTACATTCCACTCTTCCATGAGAATCGTCCTTCTATCATCTGGGTTTCCAACATATCCCGTTTTTTCTCTGCATAAGAGCAATCCGCATTTGACATGTTTGATTGCTTCCTGACCATATATGGGATCAAGTAGAAATCCCGAAGAATGTGGAGAGAGTATTCTGGCGAGAGAATCCTTAACTTTAATCATCTCTTCAGGTGAGTCATAGCCGAGCATTTTCATCAAAGATTCTCTGTGGTCGGCTGCAGTTATGAAGAAGAATCCATCCTTACTTATTTTATCAATAACAGCCTTCATCTTCCTCTCACCGAAAGTAAATTCTCTATGGCAAAGCTTCCACCGGACAACACATCTCCAAGACCAACCGTGGTTTTTGGATTGGGGTTAACCTTGTTGGGAACTATCACAACGTCTAACTTTTCTTTATTATCTCTTAGATATTTCTCGAGTTTTTTCTTCTCTTTTATACCTCTCAGAGATGGTTTTACTTTTGATGCTATTTTTAATTCGTTCCAATCTTTTATCCTCCCCTTCTTGCTCTTCACGTAGTCGAATCCACGGGAGATTAGATATGCTTTTTTTATGTAGTCTTTCTTGAGATACCCATTGCTCACACTCAAAAAATAATGTTTTCTATGTATCTTTACACACTTCAAGTTAAGCTCCTTCAGGATTATCTTAAGGGCTTCGTAGTTCCATATGGAGTCTCTTTCTTTTCTCCGGGGATATTTTTTTATCAAATCCAGAATGGAGATAAGTTCATTAACATCCATACTCAAGACATCAACGTGAGATGCTATGTGATTTATTATGGCTCTTCTTATCCTTACATCAGATACGTTGGCAAATTCAAGTTGTGTCGGTATCTTCAATTTTTTAAGAAACCTTTCACCTGCCTTTATTTCCTTAAGGTAGGTGCTGTCTGAATATTTCTTTCTCACATCATGATATCCGGAGAGTATTGCTATATCTGCTTTTTCATTTATCTCATCGACTTTGCTTTCAAGCAGAGGACTCTTTATCCTATCTTCATCAGGTCTCGATGCTGCTATGAATCTGCTACTATCCTTTGCTACAACATCAAATAGTTTTTCCCCTTTGCTGAATTCAAATATCCAGTTTATCTTTGTAGGTACGTTCTTGAAATATATGCCGGATGGCTTCCAACCATCTTTAGTTAGAAATTTTAGGTTTGGATTTCTCTCAAACAGTTTGGATTGTTCCTTGGAGAGCAGTGGGAAGTAAACAAGACAGTTAAAGCCTAAATTTGAGAGCACGTTTGACATGATCCCTATCTGTCCTCCCATTCTCTTCTCCCTTGGCTTTATTCTTTTTCTAAGCCAACAGGAGATTCTTCCATTCATTGGAAGTTCTTCCCCAGTGCCATTTTTCATGGAATTTATTATTCCAATTAGAAGGTCTTCTTTTGACTCTATGGTTGTGGGAAGTGGCTCGTCTTTCAGTTTTAAGAAGTCTTTTTTAGTAAAAATTTTTTTCAGTTCGCTTACTCTAACAATGGCATCTATGTCTGCATTGTATGCCAGAAATATTGTAAAATTTTCTACCATCTTTCTTAGAGCATCATATCTCATATTTAAGTAATTGATAAAAGAATTAAAATACTTTATATATGTTTTCTATTATAT
>JAGGZI010000052.1 GCA_021162085.1 Candidatus Aenigmatarchaeota archaeon | reverse complement strand
GCCGACCTGGGAAAATTGCAAATATTGGAGCTTCCATACAAAGGTGGGAAAATTTCCATGCTGATCCTATTACCAAAACAGGGAGAATATTACAACTTTGAAAATGGTAAAAGAGTTACTTACAACTACACTCTTAAAGACATCGAACTCTCATCTAAAAAACTTGAAGAATGGAAAAATAAAATGAAAGAAACAAAAATGGATTCAATATCACTTCCTAAATTTGAATTTGACTCAAAATATTTTATGGCAGACACTTTGCGTGCTATGGGCATGCCAACTGCATTTTCTGGTAGTGCTGACTTTTCTGGAATTGATGGAAGGAAAGATTTGTTCATAGATCAAGTTATTCATCAATCCTACATAAAAGTTGATGAGAAAGGAACAGAAGCAGCAGCCGCAACCGCTGTCGGTATGAAATTAACGGCAGTACCACAACATGAAAATATCTTCAATGCGAACCATCCGTTCATCTTCATAATTCAGGATAGAAAAACAGGAAATATTTTATTCATGGGAAGAGTTGTCAACCCAAACAAATGAATATTACATCATGTCAACTTCGTCGATTCCAAGCAGTTTCAGACAGTTTTCCATGGTTTGCATAAAAGCCCAAACAAGCGCCAGCCTTGAACTCTTGAATGGCTCATCAGCCTGTAGCACGGAACACTTCTCATAAAATTTTGAAAACAAAGAAGCAAGTTCATACGCATAGTTCGCAAGAAGATGTGGCTTATACTTCAAACCTGCACTCTCAACAATTCCTGGAAACTCCGATATTTTTTTAACGAGCTCAAACTCCTCCGGCTCTGAGAATTTTAAGTTTTTGAAAGATAGTGATCCTGACTTCTCTAAAATTTTCTTTGCCCTAACCAAAGAATATTGTAGATAGGGGCCTGTTTCACCTTCAAAAGACAATGATTCCTCCGGGTTAAAAACAAAATCCTTGTGTTCATCATATTTCAGCAGAAAGAACTTTATGGCACCGAGACTTATTTTCCTTGACAGTTCCCCAAGTTTCTCATCGTCAATCTTGTTTCTTTTCTTTATTTCCCACATAGCCATCTCTTCGATTTCATCCATGAAGTCATCTGCATCCACCACGGTCCCTTCTCTGGACTTCATCTTTCCTGATGGGAGGAATACCATCCCGTAACTAAGGTGATAGCTCTCCGGCGCAAACTCATAACCAAGTTTCTTCAACTCATCCAAAATTTTGAAAAGAACATCAAAATGGTAATTCTGTTCGTTACCAACAACGTACACTGACTTGTCTATCTTAAATTCTTTGTATTTAAGATATGCAAGGTAAATGTCCTGAGTTATGTAAAGTGTTGTTCCATCTGAACGGATCAAAATTTTTTTGTCCAAACCGTACTTGCTCATATCAAAGTAAATTGCGCCGGTTTCGTCCCTTTTAAATATGCCTTTTTTTAATCCCTCCAAGACCATTTCCTTTCCCTTCTTGTATGTCTCGCTCTCCCTGTAAATCTTGTCAAACCTGACACCAAATCTCTTGTAGGTTTCTTCAAATCCATCTTCAACCCACTTTGTTAATTTCTTCCACAGGGCAATGGTTTCCTTGTCACCAGATTCCCATTTCCTCAACATGTCCCTTGCCTCGTCCTCCAACTTAGGATCTTCCTTTGACTTCTGAGAGAATAAAACATAGAAATCTCCAACGAAGTGATCCGGTTTCTTATCAGGAACTTTATTTTTACCCCACTTCTTGTAGGCAAGCATTGACTTGCATATATGAATTCCTCTATCGTTGTGCAGATTCACCCTATAGACTTTAAAGCCAAGTGCCTCGAAGAGTCGTGATACAGATTCACCTATCGCCATGTTTCTCATGTGACCAAGGTGAAGGGGTTTGTTGGTATTTGGTGCCGGATATTCAACCATAATTTTCTTCCCTTTACCAATATTGGAATGACCAAACTCGTCGTCGAGCCTTCTGACCTCGTTCACAACATAATCGGCAAATCTTTTCTTGTTTAAGAAGAAATTCACGTAGGGTCCCACAGCTTCCGATTTCTCAATAAAAGAGTTATTGGATATTTTTATTTTCTCTGAAATTTCCTTGGAAACCTCATTCGGACTCTTTTTAAATTTCTTGGCCAGAGAAAAGCATGGAAAAGCCAAGTCACCAAGACTTGGATCAGGAGGAACCTCTATGTCCTCAATTTTTATATCCAACCCAACTCCATTTAGAATTTTTATAACTTCGTTAACAACCTCTCTGAGCATAAGATAAATATAGATTTTTTAATAAATAAATTAAAACTTATAACCTAACCTTTCAAAGATGCCCTTCATTTTTAATGAATCAATTTCAAGAACAGGGGACTCTGATATTATCCTTATGTCCATTCCTGCATCGAGAATTCTTTTCGCCACTTCCTCCACAGGAGGATTCTCCATCGTATCATCAAAGGTTAGGTGGCGCCTTTCGCCCTTGTCAGTATACTCTATCTGCGAGAAATGAGAATGCAGATGATCAAGATTCAAAGTCTTTATTTTTTTCATGACTTCTTTGTAATCCACTTTGCCCTGACTCCTTGCCCACAAATGAGCAAAGTCCACGCACAAAATGGAATGCTTCGTTCCTATCTCCTTGAGCAACATTATCAATTCGTCCAAGGATCCGAACTGGGATTTTTTGCCAGTGGTCTCCGGTGCTATCCTAACATCCCATCCCCTTTCCTTTATCTTGTCTATTATGTCCAGTACATTCTCTTTGATTATTTCATAAGTCTCCTGTGGTGTGTATTTTCCATAATACCCGGGATGAAAAACCACGGGGCTTGCGTGCATGTAATGGGCGCGCTCACATGATTGGAGAATTCTTTGTTTTGAAGCCCTTATTTTTTCTGGATCTTGAGAAGCCAGGTTGATGAAGTATGGAGCATGAACAGAAAGTTTAACACCAGTTTCCTTAGATACTTCACCTATATTTTTTGCAGTATCGTTCTTTACCTGAACTCCGTGAGTGAATTCTACTTCCATCGCATGGAGCCCTAACTCCTTAACTTTCCTTATCCCATCTGGAATTCCACTACCCTTGGCTGCAAGAGGTATACCTGCTGGACCTAAAAGTATTCTCATAAGATTAACTTCCTATAAAGGTGCCATAATGTAAAGAAGTAATTCTAATATTATTATTCCCACAACAACACCGACGATGTATTCAGGCTTAAGTTTAACTTTCTCCGGACTATCATCAAAATACCTGACAAGACCTGCAGTTGTCATTGGCATTGCTTCTTTTTCCTTTGACATGTAATCACCATTATTATTAACATGGTGGTGTGTTGAGTAGCCCGTCTTCTGTAGGTCTATCCCCGACCAAAAAGGTCAGATCACCTGAAAGACCTTTCGGCATTCGTCATCGCCGAGACATGAAAACCATGTCAATCCTTAGCGACCTACCCGCTGCTCTTTCATCATCACAGCCTACTTGGTCTTGCACCCCACGAGATTGTCCGTTTCAACTCCCCCAATCTGACATCGTTCAAGAGTCATCTCATAAGGATTGGAGAGTATCGTTTCTGATACAATCCTGGACCTCTCGGTCCAACTGCTTTCGCAGCCGTGTTTTAAAGGTGGACGGAGCTTCCTCAGCAAAAACAAATCCTCAAGCTTTGGGCAAGAGGATTTCATCCGTATTCGCCGGGAGCCGAAACTCAACACACCAATAAGTAAATATGTTCATCACCTATTTAAAGATTACAGGATTTTAGGAAACAAATTACTAAAGATAGCTTCTTGTGGCATAATGAATTACGACAGAATAAAGTCCCTTTAATATGGGAACCAGCCATAAGTGTGGTATTCTTAATCCAATGAGTAGTGCTACCCCAACAATTATGTCAACTATACCCATCCAATCGAACCAATAGTTGTTCAACACACTGGAAAGGAATGACATCAATCCCTTAAGTAAAACTATTATTCCTACATAAAAAATCATGAATGAAAACAAACTTGGATAAAGAAGGCATAATCCTGCAAGTATGTCTATTACCCCAAGTATCAACAACAACATAAATAAAACCTTATAAAAAGCTTATAAAAAGGATTAGGTGAGATTTCTCGAGGACTTATAATCCGAGTCCAGGAAACCAATACGGCGTTTAGTACCGGCAGACTAAAATGGTCGCCGAAGCTTCCATCTTACATCCCCGACCTATCAAACCCGTCGTCTACAGGCGCCTAAGTTGTCTATTTTTGAGGGTCGCTTCGAGCTTAGATGCATTCAGCTCTTATCGACTAGCGCGTAGCTGCTCGGCAGTGCCCTGTCGGACAACCGATACACCAGAGGCGCCAGAAGGGTGTTCCTTTCGTACTGACCCTTCTTTTCCCTCAGACAACCAACACTTCCAGTAGATATAGACCAAACTGGCTCACGCCGTTCTAAACCCAGCTAACGTACCTTTTTAATGGGTGAACACCCCTACCCTTGGCTGCTTGCAGAAACTTTCCCTTCTATCACAGACTTCATTAAAGTTTTCTTTTCTAAAGTCTTTTCTTTTGATTTGCGACTAAAGTCGCAAATTTTGGGATGTAATCCCAAAATGAAAAGAAAAGCTTTTGCTGCACAGCCAGGAGAAGATGAGCCGACAACGACGTAACAACACGCGGCGTCAATGCGGGCTTTCGGCCGCTACGATCCGATTATCCCTGAGGTAGCTTTTCCGACGTCCCTGAGCCCCATTAATGGGCTTCAGGATATCGCTAGGCCAGGCTTTCGCCTCTGGATTCTTTGCTTTTCAGAATCCAGTCAAGCCAGCTTTTGCCCTTACACTCTTCTCCGGATTTCTGACCCGGATGAGCTGACCTTTGGGCGCCGTTGATACCTTTTCAACGGCGTACCGCCCCAGCCGAACTGTCCATCAATCGCTGTCCGGATTTCTCCGTAAGCAATACAGTTTCGAAAGGGTAGTGTTACATTGGCGACTCCACTTGAGCTTGCGCCCAAGCTTCGACGTCTCCTACCTACGCTCTACAATCAAAACCGTATTACAACGACAGACTACAGTAAAGCTCTACAGGGACTTCTCTTCCCACTGGAAGTCTCAGGCCCATTCCCCTGAACAGCAAGTTCGCTGAACTCCAACTTGGGACAGTGGGGACCTCGTTAAGCCCTTCATGCGGGTCGACATTCAATCGACAAGGGATTACGCTACCTTAAGACGATCAGAGTTATCGCCGCCGTTTACCGGGGCTTCACTCCCTTGAAAGGGAGCTTGACACACCGGCACTGGGCAGACCTCACCAGCTGTACACAAGGTTTCCCTCTAGCAGCCAGCTATGTTTTTATTAAACAGTCGGGCCCCCCTTGTCACTGCGACCTGAACTTCCTCATAAAAAATAAGGAGCCCAGGCATCCCTTATACCAAAGATACGGGACTAATTTGCCGAATTCCCTAAGTTGGATTTCTTCAACACCTTCGCCTTCTCAGCGAGAGCACCTGTGTCGGTTCTGGGTACGGACATCGAAGGATAGTCCAATTTTCTTTTCATGGACTCCAAGAGTCAGCTAAACTCCCCATACAGGGAGCCCTGAAAGATTCATCTCCTTCTCTCCTTTCCGTTCCTGAACGGAAACTGAAAATTCCATTTTCAGGATTTACGGATCTCCAGAGACTTCTCTAACAGGATGGAGCGACGGCTCCACTTAGCCTATCTCAAAGTGTCGAAAATTGGTAGTTGCCTCCAATGGCACAGGAATATTAACCTGTTTCCCTTTCACCAAGCTCGGTTAAGACTTGGTTTAGGACCGGCTTACCCCCGGTTGATAATCATTGCCGGGGAACCCTTGCTCTTTCGGTGGTTGAGTATCTCACTCAACTTTGCTGCTACTATTGGCAGGATTTTCGTTCCTACACGGTCCACAAGACCTCACGACCTTGCTTCTGCCCATGCAGGACGCCTCTCTACAACTGCTTTAAAAAGCAATCTAAGGTATCGGTAGCTAGCTTACTCCCGTCCATCTTCAGCGCCCTCAACCTAGACGGGTGAGCTGTTACGCTTTCCTTAGAGGATGGCTGCTTCTAAGCCAACCTCCCCGCTGTTTTAGGTTGAAGACAACCTTTGTGACTTAGCTAGCATTTAGGGACCTTAACCTTAGTCAGGGTTGTTTCCCTTTCGGATGCCGAACTTAATCCATGCACCCTCACTCCGATCTTCTACGGTGATAACAGATTCTGAGTTTGACAGCAGAGCCGAGGATTTCTCCCCTTAACTCCGCAATCAGTGCTTTACCCTGTTATCGACCTCAGATCAGGCTGAGCTGAGACTCATTTCGAGAGGAACCAGCTATCTCCCGACTCGATTGGCTTTTCACCCCTACTCCCAAATCACCTGAGCGCTTTGGAGCAGCTCCAGTATCGGGCCTCCATCCCCCTTTCGAGGGACTTCACCCTATTCAGGAGTAGATCGTCGGGTTTCGGGTCTTATCCCTATGACTTCCCGCGCTATTCACACGGCGCTCCTCACTACACGAGGTAGTTGCGAGCTTGTTGCTTTCGCTACGGCTCCGGTATTTCTACCTTAGCCTTGCCATAGAGATAAACTCCCTGCCCCATTCTTCAAAACGGATGATATGACCCTGGTCCCTTCTTCTCGTACTACAGGGTTACCCCTGATTCCTTCAAAGAATTTCATTCCTTTTGAGCCATATCTGACTATAACCGACTAGTTTCAAGTTCTTTTCATCCCCTGTCACAGGTTCTTTTCAGATTTCTGTCACCATACTAGTACGCTATCGGATTTTGGTTATATTTAGAGTTAGGAGTAAATGTCTCCCATCTTCCTGCTCCATATCCAAGGAACAGTACTCCTGAGTGTTGGATATCCTCCTTCTCTCCTTCGTTTACGGGACTTTAACCCTCTAAGGTAGAGCATTTCAGCTCACTTCAACTCGAAGAGTTAGGAGAAAACCAACCCAAGCCCACATCTACTCCATATTTCTATGGAGAATTCGGTTTGCTCTTTACCGCTTTCGATCGCCTTTACTCACGGCATCGCATATTGCTTTCTTTTCCTCCGCCTACTAAGATGCTTCAATTCAGCGGGTGTCCGCCTCCCGTATGGGAGTGTCTTCCGAAGAAGACGCGAAGTCGCATTAGGCAATTCCAGGTTCTACGGCTGCATGCGCCTCGCCTGGACATATCGCAGCTTGCCACGGCCTTCATCCGTACCAAAACCTATCTATCCACTAGCCGGTTGGGAATGGTTCCTGAACTCGATGGATTAGACCTGAGAAATCTCACCTATGATGGTATCATAACAAAAGCATCGTACGATCGTCTTCATTTCATCGTTTTAAAACTCAAATGGTGTTCACTCACTCATCGCTTTCTTCAACCCATTCATCCCCTATCGCTCGATAGAGAATTGCATTCAATCAATTTGCGGGACAGAAATTAGCATCATCATTTTCAGCAAGTCCCACATTTCATTTCATACATAAGCACCTAAATTTGAAAGTATAATATTATACCAGAAACAGATATTTAAAGATTTCTATCAATAAGAGAACTATAATAAATTTTATATATCATCTATCGATAAATTAACTACAATGGGCCGGTAGATCAATGGAATAACCCTTTCCGCTATCGCGCAAAGCGTTAACGGAAATACATTTTAGATCGCTACCCTTGCAAGGTAGAGGTTGTGGGTTCAAAACGGATATTTTCTTTCCATTTTGGGATTACATCCCAAAATTTGCGACTTTAGTCGCAAATCAAAAGAAAATCTACGTGTCCCAAAAGAAAACTTTGAGGCAAACTGTGGAAGGAGAAAATATCTGGAAATCTCCCACCCGGTCCACCAAATAAAAGTTTTAAATTATAGGCAGTAAATATGGTTTATGAAAAAAGTAATTTTCATTGGTGGCGCCCCAACAACTGGTAAAAGTTACATCGCAAAAAAGCTTTCAGAAGAGCTCAAACTTCCTTGGATTTCTACCGACACAATTCGTGAATTAATGAGGAGATTAGTTAAAAAAGAGGATTACCCTGCTTTATTTTATCTTTCTGAAGCCACACCTGAAAAGGCAGTTGAATTTCTAACTGGTAATACTCCCGAAGACATAGTAAAAATTCAAAATGAAGAAAGTTTAGATGTATGGAAAGGTGTAAAAGCCCTTATCGAAACTGACTACGTGTGGGAATCTTTTATTGTAGAGGGAGTTGCTCTCTTACCTCATGTGATATCAAAATTTATCAGAGAAAATAAAAATATAGACGCAAAAGCGGTTTTTCTTGTGAGGGATGATGTAGAGCACATCAGAAAAGTTATATTCACAAGAGGGTTGTGGGATGATGCAGAAAAATACCCCGATAGCATAAAAGAAAAAGAAGTTGCATGGGTTATTGCATTTAATAATTTTATTAAAAGCGAAACTAAAAAATATAATCTACCAACTATTAACGTTGATTATAAAAATTATTTAGAAGAAGTAAAAAGAATGATCAAATGAGAAACATCCCGAGTTTAGCTTCTCTACAGAACTTCCTTTTTTAGAGAAATTTCCATCTGATTAGAGTATTCGTGTTCTGTTGATGCATTTACACAAAATATAATAGGAGGTGATCCAGCCGCACGTTCCCGTACGGCTACCTTGTTACGACTTAGCCCGCCTTGCGGAACCCAGGCTCGACCTCCCTAAGAAAAGAAAGGCCTCACCCAGGCTCCACTCGGATGGCTTGACGGGCGGTGTGTACAAGGAGCAGGGTCGTATTCAGCGAAGGACTCCACATCTCACCCAGCCAGTTTTGATAAATCTTTTGCGCTGAGTAAAAGATTTAGTGACCTTCGCTTACTAGGGATTCCGGCTTCACGAGGGCGAGTTCCAGCCCTCGATCGGAACTAAGACCAGGTTTCAGGGATTAGCTCCACCTTTCGGTGTTGCAACCTATTGTCCTGGCCATTGTAGGCCGCGTGTAGCCCAGAGGATTCGGGCCATACTGACCTACCGTCGCCCACTCCTTCCTCTGACTTATCGCCAGCGGTCCCCTTAGAGTGCTGCTACTCCGGAGAATAGCGTGGCAACTAAGGGCATGGGTCTCGCTCGTTGACAGACTTAACTGCACGCCTCACGGCACGAGCTGACGATGGCCATGCAACTCCTCTCAGCGCGTCAGGTAACCCCTTCAGAGTGACCATCACACTGCTGTCGCCTCTGGTGAGATGTCTGGCGTTGAATCCAATTAAACCGCAGCCTCCACCCCTTGAGGTGCTCCCCCGTCAATTCCCTTAAGTATGCTTCGCCCCTTTCTTTCCGTGCACGCTTTCTTCCTAAGAAAGGGTGCGTTTCAGCCTTGCGACCGTACTCCCCAGGTGGCCCGCTTAACACTTGCGTACCCCATTCAGCCACTTTCCGTGAACGCTTTACGCTGAGTAAAGGGTTCTACGCTACGGCACATCATTTCCCCGAAGGAAACGATACACCAAGCGGGCATCGTTTACAGCTAGGACTACCGGGGTATCTAATCCCGTTCGCTCCCCTAGCTTTCGTCCCTCACCGTCGGAGCCGTTCCAGCTGAGCGCCTTCGCCACCGGTGGTCCTCCAGGGATTACAGGATTGTTAAACCGCGAGGTTTAAGAATACGAAAGTAACCTCTTTCGGTATTTAACCCCTACACCTGGAGTACCCTCAGCCTCTCCCGGTCCCTAGTCTAACAGTCTTCTCGGCCCTTCCCATGTTTTACATGGGATTTCACCAAGAATTTGTTAAACCGGCTACGAACGCTTTAGACCCAATAAACGTGGTCACCACTTGTGGCGCGGGTATTACCGCGGCGGCTGGCACCCGTCTTACCCACCACTTATTCCCAGAGCTTTTTACACTCTGGAAAAGCTCTAGCGATGCTAGAGCACTCAGGATCCCCTTATCGTCCGTTAAGACATTGTAAAGGTTTCGCGGAAGCTTTTCTTCAAAAGAAAAGTTTCATCAAAGTTTTCTTTTGTGAAAAAGCCTCTTTCGCGACTGCTGCGCCCCGTAGGGCCCGTGTTCTTGTCTCAGAACACGTCTCCGGGCTTCGTCTCTCAACGCCCGTATGGATTATAGGTTTGTTGGTCCATTACACCAACAACAGCCTAATCCACCGCAGTCTCATCCTCAGGCGCCGGAGCTTTAAGAAATAGAACATTCCAGTATCTATTTCCTATTGGGTATTAGTCCCAGTTTCCCGGGGTTATCCCCAGCCTGAGGGTAGATTAACTACGTGTTACTGAGCCGTTCGGCATGTGGACGAACCACATTCACCTTGCATGTCTTAATCGGATCCTGATAGCAGTGACCTCCGGCAGGATCAACCGGAGTTAGGTCGCAACTAAGAGAATTGATTCTTTTGCACCAACAGAATTTCACATACTCTAATCAGATATCATAAGAATATCCAATCTTTTAACCATACCTGGTGAGAACACTTCATTGTTTGGCAAAAAGCCACCTCCAGCTTTGCCAGAGGTATGGTGTAATATTTATGACATTATCAGATATAAATAGTTTTCGTAGGGCTACTCGAGAATATGTTCCCTATGTATGAATAAACTTCTCAAAAACCAATACATTGCATATACCTCAAAGGAGAATGGAAGGTAGCCAATGTATCCAAATAACGGCATCTCGAATATCTTTAGGAAGCCCACGAACGGAACATCGTAAGTCCACTTCACTGGCATCCAGAAATTCCAATATTCCCATAGAAATCCCATGACTATACCAGCAAGTAATAACGAATAAACTGTCTTGAAATCCCCATTTTTTATATGGCCTATTATGCTTGGTTGCTTGTGAACATAATTTATAGGATCAAGTATAAAGAAGAAACTTCCCCAAACCAAGAAGAAAGTATACTTTGGAAAGATGAAAGGGAGAACAAAGGATAACATACCTATCCCAATCATAGAGAATAAAAATCTTTTTGTAATCTTATGTTTTTTATGAAGCCTTTTATTTTCAAATATGTTTATCGTCTTCACGAGCTCATAAGTCTCAAAGAACGCAGGCAACATCAAAGAGAAGCACAAAAACAAAAATGGTATTTTTAAGTTTCCGAATTCTTCCAGACCTATGTACACCCAATTGCCAATGGATAAGTTAATGAATTCAAAAACCCACCATATCAGTGAAGACGAGATGAGAATACCTAAAAATGTAGGAAACCTGTTGCTTATCAAAGAATTTTTTCTTAGCTTATACACTAAGGCATCAATGACCAGAACATATCCCATCCATAGTATTGGAAAGCTCCAATCAAGAAATGGTTGTATCCTTAAGAAAAAGTTAATTTGAACAAAAATCATTAGGAGTATTCCAAGAACTCCATATTTCTTAAACATGAAAAAAGTGTAAATTTTCTTGAATAAAAAATTTAGCCATACCTAGTCAAGGCAATTCATTGTCGAAAACATTCAACCTCTTACCTTGTTGGCAGTATGGCAATGTAAAATTGTATTCTTATGTATTTAAATTAAATGGGGCCGCGGCCGGGATTTTTGGCAAATCGAAGATTTGCAAGTTCTTTCCTATTGTCCTTTCTTCTGAAGAAAGGCAATTTCGAACCCGGGTCGAGGGCTACCTGCTAAGTTTTTGATTAAGCTTTTTTCTAAAAAGCTTATCCACAGGCCCCTATGCTAAACCACTGCACCACCGCGGCCATCTTGAAAATCGAAGATTTTCAATAAAAGACCTACACTATTATGTAAATCAATCTATTAATTTCTTTACTTCTTTCGCTACATCCCTTATATTTATTAATTTTTCCTCTCCTGTGTTCATATCTCTCAATTTAACCGAATCCTCATCGATTTCTCTCTTACCAACTATGAGACAATATGGTATATTTAGAGAGTTTACGTAGTTAAGATTCTTACTCAAACTCCTCCCAATTGTATCAACATCGCTATTTATTCCAGCATCCCTTAACATAGAGACTATCTCCATGGATTTTTCTTTTGTGTTTATTGGTATTACAAAAACACTAACAACTGTCTTATTCCTTTCCATTTTTTCCTTAAGTGCATCGGATAAAACATCCAGACCAAACGAGACACCAACTGCAGGTATCTTATCAACTCCAGTGAATTTTCCTATGAGATCATCGTATCTGCCTCCACCGGCAAAGGAAGAAGTTATGTTTGAATTCTTTATGAATGCTTCAAATATGGTACCAGTATAGTATGCTAATCCGCGAGCTAAACTTGGTACTATTCTTACATTTTTCAGGCCTAAAATTTTTGTATACTTAATCAACTCGTCGAGCTCCTCTACACCTTCTCTTGCTTCCTTTATCCCTTTGAAAATTTTCAAGATTTCATCGTTGGTTCCGTTGATACTAATTAATTCAATAA
The DNA here is from genome assembly GCA_021162085.1 of Candidatus Aenigmatarchaeota archaeon. Taxonomy (GTDB): domain Archaea; phylum Aenigmatarchaeota; class Aenigmatarchaeia; order PWEA01; family JAGHBM01; genus JAGGZI01. The sequence goes on along the minus strand of JAGGZI010000052.1, from coordinate 6,879 downwards.
TCTTTTTAACTGATTCCTCGTCAATACCTTTGCTTATAAGCTCCTCAACAACACCATCCCTTCCGATCTTCTCTAACTTATCTATTGATAGTGTTACTGACAATCTTTTTTCTTCCTGTACTCCAGCGTAGTCAAGTATGCTGTTGAGAAGCTTTCTGTTACTGACTCTTATGTCTGCATTTATCCCAAATTTCTCAGCAACCACATCTATCATCTTTAAGAACTCTGCATCAGCCATCATGGAACTTGAGCCTGCAACATCCACATCACATTGCCAGAATTCTCTATACCTCCCAAGCTTTATTGGACCATCTCTCCACACTCTCCCAATCTGATATCTCTTGAAAGGCTTTGGTATTTCTGGATTTGCCGCTATAACCCTGCAAAAGGGTACAGTAAGGTCATATCTTAATCCAAGTTCCCTCCCGCCTTGGTCCTTAAGTCTGTAAGTTTCCTTAAGAATTTCTTCTCCACCTGCATATTTTCTTGATAATATCTCCCATCTTTCGAGTGATGGTGTTTCAAGTGGACTGAAGCCGAACGTTTCAAAAACTTCTCTGAGTGTATCAACTATTCTTTGTCTAATAATTTTGTCTTCTGGGAGAAAATCCCTCGTTCCTTTGACAGGTTGAAACTCTTCTCTCATAAACACCACATCTTGATTAACTTTTCATATGCGCTAACAGCCTTCCTAAGCTGACTAATTTCTATGTACTCGTTTGTAACATGACATAGATCCTCGTTACCTGGGCCACAAACCACACAATTTATGCCACACCTGCTGTAGTACAACTCTGCCTCGGTGTATCCAGATGTTCCAACTATCTTTCCTCTTGTTATTTTCTTGATGGTTTTTACAAATATGGAATCCTTTGGTAACTTTATTGCAGGTCTTGATACTGTAACTTTAATTTTCGCCTTTATGCCTAACTTTTTTAATATCTCACTTATTTGATTTTTTGCAATACGGATGGTCTCGCCAGGAACTATTCTTCTATCTATCCACACCTCACAGAAGTCGGGGACCATATTTACCTTTATTCCCCCATTTATCTTCCCTATGTTTATAGTGCCACTACCGAGTATGGAATCCTTCCTGCTCCTTAGTTTCTTTGATAGTTTTTCAACCTCATTTATGAATTTAACTGCCTTGAGTATGGCGTTGTCTCCTAACTCTGGCTTCGAGCCATGAGCAGATTTCCCCTTAAATATAACTCCTATCTCTACAATGCCCTTCTGGGCTATTGTTATGTTCATTCCAGTTGGCTCTGCAATGACTCCGTGCTTCACATCCTTGAGCAAGTTCTTCTTTTTTGACGTCAGGTAATCGGAACCCAAAAGATTGACTTCCTCGCCAGGAACGAATACCAACACGAGTTTCCTTTTGAATTTTTTTCCTGAAAATTTTTTTGCTGCAGCCAGCACAGAAGCCAACCCGCCCTTCATATCAACTGCTCCTCTTCCATAAACTCTTCCATTGACAACCTTTCCTCCAAAAGGATCATACTTCCATCCATCACCAGCTGGAACGGTATCCATATGACCATTTAGCATCAATCCCTCTCCTTTCCCCTTCTCAAAAATGAGGATGGGCCTGTTTTTTTCAGGATAAATTTTGGTGAGCTTGAAATCCATGCCCTCCATGAATTTTACTATGAACCTTGCCATATTTTCTTCATTTCCAGGCGGGTCCTCTGAATTTATCTTCACCAGTTCCTGTGTCAGTTTTACAACATCCATATCAATCGCCTAATTCTTTTTTTATTTTTAATTATATTAATTACTATTATCAGCATCGCCACCAACAACAATCAAAAAACTTCCATCGAAGATAATCTCATCTGCATCGCAGAATCGCTCGAGAACTTTCTTCAATTGGCCAAAACTTTCAATCCTAAATTTTTCAACTTTCCTTGGATTGTAAATAGAAACCAAAAACTTTGAATTCTTTTTCAGTCCTAATTTCTTTCTTAAAGAAGATGGTACGGTTATCCTGCCCTTATCATCAAGAGAACTGAGAAATAAATTTTCATACGGTGAACTAACAAAATCATTCTCTTTCAATGTGAACTAATTCACCCTTCATTTTGTTCACCACAAATTATATTTGTCAAGAAACTATATAAATTTAACTGGGACTTTTCGTGGGACGAATCAAAGCACATATGTTTCTTTTATTTTTATCTGTGTACATCTCCTTTATCTCAAATCCTGCTTCACATAACTCTTTCTCTAATTCTTTTTTTGTGTAAAGATAATATTTTCTCTTCAGAACTTCCTTGCCAAACTTCCATTCCCTCTCTATTATTTCCTTGTTGGGAAGTTCTGGATTATCCCTGTTCCAAACAGTTAGAAAAGCCTCCTTACTAAGAACCCTCTTAATTTCCTTTAAGGCCAGAATCCTTTCTTCTCTGTTCATGAGGTGATGTAACGTTGCAATGGAAATAATGTAATCAAACGAATTGTCTTTGAATGGAAGAGCCATCATGTCACCAACAAACAGTTCAACATCCAGTCCAAACTTTTGTGAATATCTTTTTGCCAAAAACAGAAGTTCTTTAGAAATGTCAATCCCATAGAATTTAAACCTTCTAGAGTCAAATGGAATGAAATCTGAGCCGTGCGCGCATCCTACGTTCAAAAGTTTTCCACCTGACCACACATCACTCATCTTTTTCAACTCTTCTCTGAAAATGGTCCAGTGCCTTATGTTGTACCAGCTCTTCGCTATTGTGTCGTAGAATTCCTGAACATCCATATTTAAGAGTTTGTATTTCAAGTATTAATTTATGACTAAGGAAAAAATCGCAATAGAAGTGATAAGAAAAACCATTGAAGAGAATCTTTCCAAGTCGCAAATTCAGGAATTGAAGACAAAACTTGCATCAAAGTACAAAACGGAAATTCCTGGAAACGAATACATCCTCTCCATGGCAAGGAAGATTGGTGCTCCAAGCAACGTTATAGAGAAATTCAAGAGAAAACCGAGCAGAACTCTATCTGGAGTAAGTATAGTCGCGGTCATGACATCCCCACATCCATGCCCCCATGGCACATGTGTTTATTGCCCAAAGAATCCCGATGTTCCACAAAGCTATGCAGATAACGAACCAGCAGTGATGAGGGGTAAAGCCCTTGATTTTGACCCGTACAAACAAGTTGAGACCAGAATAATGCAACTTGGAATAATAGGACATCCCACGGATAAGATAGAATTGATAATAATGGGTGGCACATTCACAGCCCGTAACCCAAACTATCAAGAGTGGTTTGTAAAGGGATGCTACGATGGTATGAATGGTTTTGTATCAAAGTCCCTTGAAGAAGCAAAGAAGAACAACGAAAAAGCAAAACACAGATGTGTCGGACTAACTGTCGAAACAAGACCTGACTACATGAAGAAAGAAGAAATAAACCAAATACTTGAATATGGCTCAACGAGAGTTGAGCTGGGCGTTCAAAATCCTGATGACAAGATTTATGAGATAACAAAAAGAGGACACCGCATTAAGGATGTAGTAGAATCAACCAAACTCCTCAAGGACTCAGGGTTTAAGATATGCTATCATCTCATGCCAAATCTACCGGAATCCAACTTGAAAAAAGATCTTAGAATGTTTAAAAAAATATTCACCAATTCTGACTACAAGCCCGACATGTTGAAGATATACCCGACACTTGTTGTCAGGAACGCAGAACTGGAGAAGTGGTGGAGAGAGGGTAAGTTCAAACCATATTCCGATGAAGAACTCATTGACTTGCTTTGTAAGGTAAAATCGATCATACCAAAATACATGAGGATAATGAGGCTCCAGAGAGATGTTCCAAAGCAGGAAATTGTAGCAGGGTGTAAGTATTCAAACCTAAGGCAAATAGTTCAGAGAGAAATGAAAGAGAGGAGACTTATGTGCCGCTGTATAAGATGCAGAGAGGTTGGTCACAGAATTCGTGAGGGATGGTATATAGGAGTATTTAAACTAAACGTAGAAAAATACAAGGCATCTGGTGGAACGGAATTCTTCCTCAGCTACGAAGATGATAATGAAACACTTGTTGGCTTCTTGAGGCTGAGAATTCCATACAAATCATTTAGACCAGAACTACAAGGTTCCACAATAGTCAGGGAACTACACGTTTATGGGCCTGAGGTTCCAATTGGAAAGAGGTCAAAACATTTTCAACATAAAAAGTTTGGTGAAAAATTACTCAAAGAAGCAGAGAGAATCTCAAAAGAAAATGGATTTAATAAGATTGCAGTAATTTCAGGCGTGGGAGTTAGGGAATATTATAGAAAATTTGGATATAGATTAGAAGGACCTTATATGACAAAGAAAATATAGAATCAATAGACTTTTGTTTCCGGTCTCTTTTCTATTTCTTCCCCAAACTTCAAATATTCCTTCTTTTTAAAATTAAACATTCTTGCAATAATATTAGATGGAAAAACGTCTGTGATAATATTGAATGTCTGGACCTGATCGTTGTACAAATACCTTTGCCTTGCTATCTCATCCTCTACACCCTTTATCGATTCCTGCAATTCCTTGACATTTTCAGATCCCTTTACATCTGGGTAGTTTTCCATTACCGCGAATAATCTTCCTAAAATGCTTCGTGAAGCCTCGTCAGCCTTCCTAATGTCTTCTGGTGTCGTGATCGGCATTTTTCTCAATCTGGTAACTTCTGTATACACACTTTTTTCATATTTCAGATAGCTCTTTGTTGTATCGACAAGCTGACCAATCATATCAAACCTTTTTTTCATTGCAACCCTTATCTGATTGTATGTATTTTCTATTGCGTTTTTGAGAGAAACCAATCTGTTGTAAACATAAAATATGTAAAAAAATGCCGCTAAAATAATGATAATAAAAATCGCTAAGATCCACCACATAATTATTCTTCGATTTTTGTATTTTTAAAGTTATCTGAAGCCGCCTCCACCACCACCAAAACCTCCACCAAAACCACCTCCACCAGACCATCCACCACCAAAACTACCTCCACCTCTAGAAAGTGAGGAATATCTCGCATTGGAAGTTGTATAAATTACATATGGATTTATGTAAGTAAAATTGGGGGAGTCTATGTGTGGTACCTTTACATTGAAATCTTTCATAGTCTTCAGCACTTTGTCAGCGGTACCAAGAGCTGTAGCATATACCAACCATTCTCCCCATTCACTCAAATCCCTCGGGGAATATTTTTTTATCAATGAGTATCTGCTTAAAAGATTTCTGAAAGACTCCCACATTGCTCTCTCTCTTGCATATTCTTTCTTGTATCTCCCAAATGTATAGCAATCAAAAAAGTATATAGAAAAAATGCCTGATATTCCATAAGTTATAATTGACAGCAAAGTTAAGTTGATGCCTCCAGCATGGTACAAGAAATAAGATATAATACCTACCGCTGTTATAGTACCAAAAATGAACTCTGCTAAGTATCTTCCAAGTCTCCAATAAACATCTGGAGCTGAAACACCGTATAATCCTTTAATTGTACTTGATATATCTGAAAGTTTATCTCTGTCCATCATAGAGCTCACGTCTTCATTTAATTTTTTAAATGATATCTTGTTGCCATATCCCAAAATCTTGGCGATTTTCTTCATCGATGAAAACACTCTACGTTCATAAGGGTCTAAATCATTGGTATCGTCCCTGAGAAATGTTAGAGTGTCATTCTTGATTCTCCAAAATCCTCTGCGCGCTAGGTCAAGAATAGTTGCAACAATTCCATTGTCTTCTAATTTGTACGGATATCCATAAAATAAATAATTCACAATGTATGGTTTTCTTTTTTCAGGGGGATAGTGTAAAACTTTTGGAACGTCTGGAAAACTAATCTCCTTACCAAAGATGAAAAATATCAAAAGCAACCATATCGATGTTAAGATGATTATTAGAACTAAGAAATCCCTCTGGTAAAGGAGGTCAGGAAGAATATAAGTCCACCTGAATGTTTCTGGATACCTACCACCCCTTATGATGTAGGCTCCTCCGTTGGAAACTTTACTTCTTGGAACCACTATATTTATTTCAAAGAGTCCTCCACTCTCCACATAATTCTTACTTCTTAAATCTGGGAAAGAAAAGAAATCTACATCTCCTTCTACCATGACAGATATGTTTTTTACATCAACCTTAAAGTCATCAAAAACTCTCCATTGTATGTAACAATAGTCATCATAGCATACATATGGCCTTGGTATGAGATAATTTATCTTCATTTTGTAATCTCCTGGAGGTATGTAATTCCATTTTCTGCAGGCAACTTCCTTTCTCCCATACCTATTATAAAATTTCTCTTTGAATCCCTTTGGACACACTACGCCTAAAATTCTCATATCCATCATAGGTCCATTCAGCTTGTAACTCCTGTAAATTTCATGTGCCATCTCCTTTCCTGTGGCATGAAATACGAGATTTTCAGAGACATATAAACTGTCTGATGTCGGCTTCAAGTAAAGGCCAAATGAACTCACTTGAGAACCTGTTCCAAAGATAAATGAAACCCCAGCAAATACTATGAGGACAGAAATTATGGGTAGAATCAATATTATTAAGAGAGACCTCTTCTCGTCTGTTATTTCCACTGCCATCTTTCTTGAAACTTTGTAAATGTATGAAACTATGGTTATAAAGAAAAACGCAAAATAAATGGAAAAGAGGATGCTATACGTCAGAAGTATTATAAATGAAGATGTGAGTATGCTTACAAAAATAACTAATATTGCAGCACCAATCGATTTACTCATGAATAATTTTTACTCTTCAATTAATAAAAATATAGAGAGAAAAAGGTGGGGCTTTAGAAATTCGGAACACCCCCATATTCCGAGAAAGAAGTTCTATAAAACCCCCACCACAATTATAT
>JAGGZI010000001.1 GCA_021162085.1 Candidatus Aenigmatarchaeota archaeon | reverse complement strand
TACCAGCAATGACATCAGGATTACCTAGTACATGCACAATAAAACTTAAGTTCAAACCACCAGAATACGTTCCAAAGGGAAGCATCCACACAATAAACGTGGACATCACTTCCTGCACTTCCTTATAAAAATCCCATTAAGAAGTCTCCAATTAAAACTAAAAGGAAGAAAGTACTTACGAGTTTAACTATCTTATCTTTATGATGTGGAGAGAATCTTTCTGACAAAGCTTCTATCATCAGTCCTCCATCTAAAGGTTTTATCGGGAGCATATTTATTACACCCACACCAATGTTAATTATTGACATCCATATTAATATTCCAGTGAGAAAGTTTATCAGGTCTGGGTTAGAAACATCATTTTTTAAGCTTTTAACATCGTAAAAGCTTGCTATACCAATTATGGCTCTTCCCTTAATATTCGCGGTTTTAATTTTATAATCTTTGAATCTCTCGTTTCCGAGTACAACTACATTAAAAAGAGGGGCGATTACATTTCCTTTGACAGTTCTTATCTCTATGATATCACCAGGCTTTGTTTTGTTCATTATCTCTGCAAGATCATGTATTGACCTGACTCTTTCTCCATTCACAGAGTAAATTGCTCCAGTAAGATTATTCAATTGTGCTGGTAACTTGGTTTTGTTTTCAAGTATAGTGTAGCTACTAAAGCCAAGGGAGTCGTCGTAGTAGTGTGGAAGATAAATCCATAATAGAAGAAATATAAAAAATAAGCCTATTAGAATGTTGATATTGCTTCCTGCCGCGAAGATTCTCATCTTGGCCTTCCAGTTTGCTTTTTTTAATTGCTTTTCATCAGGTTCTACAAATGCTCCAGGAATTACGGTGAGCAAGAATAATCCAAGTGTCTTTATTCTTATTTTCTCAACCCTTGCCATTATCCCATGCATACCCTCATGAAAGAATACAAGAATTGTTATGGGTATCAACCAATACCAGAATGGAACACCGAGGAAGCCAGGGACAAATGTTAAATTTTCAAATGGTACTGGAATTACAAGGCTCACACTTGGTATGAATGCTTGCGGCCTTGTGAAGTAAATTACGTAAGAATTCAGTATGTAGTATATCCCAAAGAACATAGCGCAAAATCCAACAAATACACCAAAGGATCCAAAGTATCTCCAGAATTTTGGATTCCATCTTGCTATTTTATCGATTAGCTTAATTCCTTTTTTGGTGTCATATCTATAGAATATATAGTATCTGTTTGTTATCTTCTCCCTTTTTGCATAGATAAGAATAGCAACAATCCCTATAAAGATGAGAAATGAAGCTAAATACCAGTCCATGCCAAAGATTTATTAATTTTGATTTAAATAGTTTAAGAGTGGTCCTATGCATTGGGCAGATAAGATAGCAAGAGATATAGCCAAGAAGAGTGGTGATAAAGACACATACATCATAGAGGGTGGAATAGCCCCGTCTGCAAGAAAGCACATAGGAAGTTTTAGAGAGATTGTTACCGGGTTTTTTGTGAAGAGGGCCCTGGAAGAGATGGGGAAAAAGGCAAGATTCATATATTCATGGGATTCCTTTGACAGGTTGAAGAACGTATCTGCCTCCATTCCAGAGGAAAAAAGAAAGGCATTGAAGGAGTACATCGGAGTGCCTCAGGGGTTAATACCAGACCCATTTGGATGTCATGAGTCGTATGCAAGACACTTTGAAGAATTCGTTGAGAATGAAGCAAAGAAAATAGGTGTTCTTCCAGAATTCATATATGAAGATAAGGAGTATATGAGTTGTAGATACTGGAAGTTAATAATGAAGGTAATTCAGGAAAGAGAAAGAATCAGGAAAATAATGAACAAGTATAGGAGCGAGCCACTACCAGAGAATTGGTGGCCAGTGAGAGTTTACTGTGAAAAATGTAAGAATGGAGATTATACCGAAATAATAAACTATGACGGCGAAACCAACATAGAGTATAAGTGTAACAGGTGTGGTCATACTGGTGTTATGGACTTCAGTAAGGTTGGAATGGTCAAGCCAACATGGAGAGTCGATTGGGCGATGAGGTGGTATTATTATAACGTGGATTTTGAACCAAGTGGGAAGGACCATATGGTTGCTGGAAGTTCCTATGATACAAGCTCTGAAATAGTGAGAGAGATTTTTGGTAGAGAACCACCTCTGGCTATAATGTATGAGTTTGTGGGCAAGAAGGGTGAAAAGGGAAAAATGTCAGCATCAAAAGGTAACATAGTTACGGCAACAGAGGTTTTAAGGATATATCCACCAGAGGTAATAAAATATTTCTTTGCTGGAACAAAGCCATCAAAGTTGTTTGTCATACCATTTGATGAAGAGGTTCTAAAGGTTTATGAGGACTTCTATCAATGTGAGAGAATTTACTTTGGAGTTGAAGAGGTTAGCGAAAGAGACAGAGAGCATTGGAAGAGGGTTTACGAGCTTTCAATGAATGAAATTCCGGATAAAATACCAGCTCAAATACCATTTTCATTCATATCTTTAATATCACAGTTGTTTGATGAGGACAAGAATTTTGAAAAAATAATTGACCTGCTCAGGAAAACCGGCCATGTGAATGAGATTTCAGAGTACGACGAGAAGAGAATAAAAACTTTAATAAAGAAGTCAAGAAATTGGGTCAATGATTATGCTCCAGAAAAATACAGGATAATCGTTCAGGAAAAAATACCAGATGAGATTAAAAATAAGATATCAGAAAGTCAAAGGAAGGCGCTTTTAAAGCTAAGAGACGAGCTTGGGAAGGAGTGGACATCTGAAGAGATTCAAAATAAAGTATATGAGATAGGAAAGGAATCAGGAAACGTAAGGGAGTTCTTTCAGAATCTTTACACATTGCTGATAGGGAAAAAAAGTGGGCCCAGAGCAGGACAATTCATATTGGCTATTGGAAAGGAAAAAGTTATGAAGATATTGGGGCAGTTGAGATAATCATTTAAAAAGATTTTTGCTCATCTCTCTTGGTTTTTTAATCTTCATTATTTTCAGAATAGTTGGAGCTATGTTGGAGAGACCGCCTTCTCTAAGTTTTTTATTTCTGTGGTCATCATCAATTAGAATGAATGGGACTTTGTTGAACGTGTGAGATGTCTTTAGATTTCCTCTCATGTCCTCACAGTTTCCATGGTCCGCAGTCACTACGATTGTATATTCTCCTTTGAGGGATTCATAGATTTTACCTAAGCATTTGTCAATGGCTTCCACTCCCTTTATGGCAGCCTTTAGTTTTCCCGTATGTCCGACCATATCTCCATTTGCGAAGTTCAGGAGTATGAAATCATACTTCTTGTAAACTTTCAAAAGTTCCTTTGTTATTCTGTATGCACTCATTTCAGGCCTAAGGTCATATGTGGAAACTTTTGGTGAAGGTATTATTATCCTATCTTCTCCCCTAAATTTTTTCTCTCTTTCTCCGCTGAAAAAGTACGTCACGTGAGGACCCTTCTCACTTTCGGCAATTCTAAGCTGTTTTAACCCTTTCCTGCTTATAACTTCACCAAGTGAATTCTTTACAATTTCTTCTTTGAAAAGAAATTTGTTCTTCAGTTCTTTAGAATAGTTTGTCATGGACAAGACATTTTTGTTTATCTTCAAGAGCAGAAATGTTAGCTGTTTCATCCTATCTGAGCGAAAGTTGAAGAGGAAAACAAAGTCATTTTTGTGAAGACTCTCATAATCTCCTATGATGGTTGGCTTAACAAATTCGTCGGTTTCTCCCCTTTTATATGCATCTTTCAATGCCTTCTCAGGGGTTTTTGCATTTAATCCATTTCCAAGAATTGCATTGAGAGCCTTTCTTGTTCTGTTCCATCTCCCGTCCCTGTCCATGGCGTAGTACCTGCCGGATATGGTTACTATTTCTCCCACACCAATTTTCTTGACTTCTCTCTTCAGTTTGTCCATATATTTTTTGGCGCTCTTTGGAGGAGTGTCCCTACCATCAAGAAAGCAATGAATCTTAACCTGATTTTTCTCGAGTCCATATTTCTTTGCCGCCATTAAAAGGGCGAAGAGATGACTTACGTGAGAATGTACCCCTGCATCGGATAGAAGACCCATGAGGTGAAGGGAGGATTTTTCTTTTTTGCACTTTTTAATGGAATTAGCAAGAATCTTTTTCTTGAAGAACTCTCCATTCTTTATACTTTCATTTATCCTCGTCAGCATCTGTTTAACTATCCTGCCTGCTCCTATGTGTAGGTGGCCAACTTCGCTACCGCCCAGAGTCTTTGGGGGAAGTCCAACTGCTTCTCCAGAAGCGCTTAGTCTCGTGTGGAGATAACTTTTCCACATATAATCAAAGTTTGGAGTGTTGGCAAGTTTTATTGCGTTTCCACTCTTGTCCTTGCGCAATCCCCAACCATCCAATATTATGAGAAGAACTTTTTTCATGTTTATAGTTTGGTTAGATGGATAAATAAAGGTTATTCATAGAATTGGTAACAACGTTTTAATCTCAAATGGGCTAACTTTCTTGTTCCATTCTTCTCCAACACTTCTTCTATAATCGCTTATTTGAATTCTTTTATTTTCTAAGAACTTTTCAAATAAGTGATCTCCTAGAGTTTCCTTAACCAAGCTGCTTTCTTCTGTAAGTCTTAAGGCATCTTCTAAGTTCACCGGAAGTGTCTTCATTCCCTTACCGTTCTTGTAAATGTTTTCTTCAGTTGGTGGTGGAAGTTCATAATCATTCTTTATACCATCCAATCCTGATGCAAGCATGAGTGAGAATGCGAGATATGGATTGCACCCGGGGTCAGGGCTTCTTAATTCTATTCTTGTTGCATTTTCCTTTCCAGGCTTGTACTCAGGGACCCTTATCAAGGCGGACCTGTTTCTTTGCCCCCATGTATGATACACTGGTGCTTCAAACCCAGGTATCAATCTCTTGTAAGAATTCACCCATTGGTTGAGAACGGAAGTTATCTCGTTTATGTGGGTCAATATTCCAGATGTGTATTTCTTGCCTATTTCTGAGAGGTAATACTCACCTTCTTCATCAAAAAGTAAGTTCTTTCCATCATTCCACAATGACTGATGAACATGCATTCCACTTCCATTTTCTCCGTCAAGAGGCTTGGGCATGAACGTAGCATACAAACCTTCTCTTCTCGCGGTTTCTTTCACTACGTGTTTAAAAATCATTGTTATATCTGCCATCTCAAGAGCATTATCGTATTTCAAGTCTATTTCATGCTGGCTCTTTGCAACCTCATGATGGTCGAACTCCGGAGTTATGTCCATGTTTTTAAGGTTCAATATGGTTTTTTGTCTTAGGTATGCGTAAGGGTCATCTGAGCCCATGCTGAAATACCCACCGTTATCCAGAGGTATTGGTGTCCTGTTGTTAGGAAAATAAAAAAATTCCAGTTCTGGTCCAACCTTGAAACTTTTGAATCCCATTTTTTCTGCGCGTTCCAATGTTTTTTTCAAAACATATCGCGTATCGCCATTATTGTGTGTTCCATTGGGATTGAGAATATCACAAAACATTAAGCCAACTTGGAATCTTTCCCCCTCATTTTCATATTCCCATGGAAGAACTCTAAAGGTGGTTGGGTCTGGTTTCGCGATCAAGTCGCTCTCCTCAATCCTTACAAGACCGTTTATCGAGGAACCATCGAATCCCTTGCCATCTTTCAGCGCTTCTTCAACTTCAGATTTAGGTATGGAAAATCCTCTTAGAAAGCCAAGTATATCTGGAAAGACTATGTCCACAAATTTTACATTGCTGTTACCCTTTTCTAAAGAGTTAAGCACAGACTCCTTATCCATGGGTTCTTTCATTCTACACACCCATAAAGATAAAAGTTAAATATCAAAATATATAAAGGCCATTATAAAAAAGATTTTAATCAAAATCTATATAAAGGCAAAACTTTTAAATAGATTGCATCTATAAATACATTTGTTTTAATATTCAAAGAGGTGAGAAAGTATGGAAATATCCGATGAACTTAACAACAAAATTTTGGAGGCTGTAGAGATAGCAAGAGCAACTGGTTATGTTAGGAAGGGCACAAATGAGACAACGAAGGCAGTTGAAAGAGGTAACGTTGAATTGGTTGTCATAGCAAAGGACGTTGATCCACCAGAGATAGTAATGCACCTGCCACCGCTCTGTGAAGAGAAGAACGTACCTTACGTTTATACAAAAAGTAAGGATGAACTTGGTAGGGCAGCCGGAATTGATGTGAGATGTGCTTCTGTTGCCATAGTCAAGTCAGGCGATGCAAAGAAGATAATAGATGAGATTACAGGTAAAGGAGAGAAGAAAGAAGAGAAGAAGACTGAAGAAAAGAAAGAGCCTGTTAAAAAGGAAGAACAACCAAAGGAAGAAGTGAAGAAAGAAGAGTCAAAGAAAGAGGCCAAAGGGCCTGCTCCTAAGGAAAAGAAAGAGCCTATTAAAAAAGAGGCAAAGAAGTCCAAGAAAGAAACCAAAGAGAAGGAATCTAAAGAATAAGTTGATGTTTTATGGCTAAGGAAAATGTGAGCAATAAGACTAGCGATGCCGTTCCTGCTGAGATAATTAAGGTCTTGGGCAGGAGTGGAGTAAAAGGAGTAACCGTAGTTAGATGTAGGGTTCTTGAAGGAAGAGACAAGGGCAAGATACTTCAAAGAAATGTCCTTGGACCTGTGAGAGAGAAAGATATATTGATGTTGAGAGAGACTGAAATGGAGAGTTCAGGAACATTTGGTTGATAGCCTATGAAGTGTTCTTATTGTGGTAAGGAGATACCAGAGGGTAGAGCAAGGTTGTTCGTTAAGAACGATGGTACAATTCTTAGTTTTTGCTCTCTTAAATGTGAGAAGAACTATATGAAGAAGAGAGATCCGAGGAAGAGAAAGTGGACAAAGGTCAGTAGAAAGTTAAGGGGTAAAGAGAAATGAAGGTAATTTTTCTTGGTCCTCCTGGTGCTGGTAAGGGAACTTATGCTTCTCGTTTATCAAAGAAATTTGGATGGCCACATATTTCTACAGGAGACTTGATAAGGGAGGCCATAAAGGAAGGTACAGAACTGGGGGAGAAAGCAAAGTCTTATTATGATAAGGGTGAACTTGTTCCAGATGACATTGTAATGGAACTCTTAAAGGAAAGAATTTCAAGGGAAGATTGCAAGAATGGATTTATTCTGGATGGGTTTCCAAGAAATCTAAGTCAGGCAAAGGAATTAGAAAAGATATCAAAGATTGATGTGGTAGTCAACATAATTGTTCCAAAGGATATAATAATAAAGAAATTATCTGGAAGAAGAGTTTGCAGGAAATGTGGGAAGATTTACAACGTAGCGGGGATAAGGATTGGAAACGTCTATCTTCCTCCAATGTTGCCCAAGAAACCTGGAATATGTGATGTTTGTGGTGGAGAGCTTTATCAGAGGGAGGACGACAAACCAGAGGTTATAGAAAAGAGATTTGAAGTTTATCAAAAGCAAACCGAGCCATTGATAAAGTATTATAGGGATAAGGGAATCTTAATGGACTTTAACAATATCGGTCCAGCAGATGAAATGGCAGAGAAGCTGGCAGACATGCTAATTAATTGGAAGAAAAGCCATAATAAGAATTTGATAATTGGAAGGGAATATTTTTAAAGTCTATGAAATAGGTAGATTTTGAGGATCATAACCATACCATAATGTAGGTGTTTTTAGGAAAGATTCTTCAATTTTAAATAACACCTAAACTAATTCTATTAGAGGTATTTTTATGATTCGCCAGCCGATAATATCAGTACTGGGTCATGTAGACCATGGCAAGACCACAATATTGGATAGCATAAGGAAGAGCACAGTAGCTGCAGGAGAGGCTGGTGGAATAACCCAGCACATAGGCGCAACTGAGGTTCCACTCAACGTAATTAAAAAAATTTGCGGGAGCCTCATAGAAGAGGAAAAGATAAAGATTCCAGGATTGCTTTTCATAGATACCCCTGGACATGAGGCTTTTACAACCCTTAGGAAGAGGGGAGGAAGCATAGCAGATCTGGCCATTCTGGTTGTTGATATAAATGAGGGGTTTCAGCCCCAAACCGACGAAAGCTTAACATTTTTGAAAGAGTTCAAGACACCTTTTGTGGTGGCTGCAAATAAAATAGACAAAATAAACGGATGGATAAGAAATGACACGAAATCCTTTTTGGAATCTTTCAAAAAGCAAAATGAAACCGTGAGGAGAGATATAGACACAAAGGTATACGAATTGGTAGGTGCCTTAAGTGAGAGAGGATTTAATTCTGAAAGATTTGATAGAATAAAGGATTTTAAAAGTACGGTGGCAATAGTTCCTGTATCGGGATTAACGGGCGAAGGTATAGGGGAACTATTGATGGTTTTAATAGGGTTGTCTCAGCAATTCCTAAGCGATATGCTTGAGATCAAGGAGGAAAATGGTTATGGGAGCGTGCTTGAAGTCAAGGAAGTCAAGGGTCTTGGAACAACCATAGATGTAATTCTATATGATGGGAAAATAAGAAGGGGTGATTACTTGATCATAGGTGGGAAGAATCCCATAGTTACCACAGTGAAAGCACTCCTCAAGCCGAGAGAACTTGGGGATATAAGGGTGGAGAAGAGATTTTCTACTGTTGATGAAGTTTTTGCTGCAGCAGGTGTTAAGATAGCGGCTCCAAATCTTGAAGGTGCGATATCTGGTTCGCCATTTAGAACGTGCAGAAATAAAGAAGATGTTAAGAGGTTGAAAGAGGAGCTTAGAAGAGAAGTTGAATCTGTGGAAATTGAAAGGGAATCCACGGGAGTCATGGTTAAGGCAGATACGCTTGGTTCTCTGGAGGGAATGATTAAGATACTTCAGGATAACGGGATACCAATAAAGAAGGCAGAGATAGGGATTGTTACAAGGGCTGACGCTATGGAGATGAGTTCTATAAAGGACCCACTGAAGAGGGTAATATTTGCCTTTAATGTCGGTGTGTTACCTGAGGCAGAACAGATAAGTGAAGTGAAGATATTTCAGAGTCCCGTCATTTACAAGCTCATAGAAGATTATCAGAAGTGGAAAAAGGATAAGGAAGAAGAAATTAGAATGGAAAAGTTAAGTCATGTCATAAGGCCGGGTAAGATAAAAATCCTTCCAGGTTACATCTTCAGGGCATCTCATCCAGCAATCGTGGGTGTTGAGGTTACGGGGGGAGTTATAAAACCTGGTTATTCCCTAGTTAAAGAAGGTAGAATCGTGGGTAAGGTAGAGCAGATACAGAGGGAGGGCATAAACGTTTCTGAGGCTAAGTGTGGGGATAGACTTGCAGTTTCAATATCTGGAGCAACTGTTGGCCGCCAGATAAAAGAGGGAGACGAACTTTACGTGGCCATGGGTAAGGAAAACATAAGAAAACTTGAGGAAATGAGAGATTTGCTTTCAAAGACAGAAGTTGATGTTCTGGAGGAAATAAAAGATATAATAAAAAAGAAGAAGATGATGGCTTAGATTAGTCCCATTTCTCTGGATTCTTCAATAACATTGTCCAATCTTATTTCGTCTAGGCCACTTCTCAATTCTTCATTTCCAATTCCAACTTCTCTTATTTTTTTGTTGTTTAAATATTCTTCAAATTTCTGTATTTCATAGGTCTTATTCTTTTCCATTTCATCTGGATGTGGGAGTGCATCAAGCCCTTCTATGTTTGCTCTTACGTTAATGTATCCTATCCTATTCAATGTTATAATATGTCTTCCATCGTCTGTTTCTTCATGTTTCATTGCACCTCTTTTTCCTGCCCAGTACATCACCTGGTCCTTTATTTCCTCGCTACCTGTTTCTATTGTTATTTTCATGTTGGGTTTTCTTGATCTCCAATTGGCATATACCTTACACATATATCTATCACCACCTGATAGTAATAATTATTGTAGTAATGACATATAAAGATTACTGATTGATGTAGAAATAACACTATTCCTTTTTGTGGAATCCATAAAAATATAATATGAGATGTTATTATAAAAAATTTTCTCTTCATAAAATCTTTAAATATATATTTTATTAATTTTAATGAATAATGGTGGTATCATGTTCAAGATAGTGATTTCAAACAAAGATGGCAAGGCATACCAGATAGAAAGAGATGTTCCTACATTCATAGGTATGAGAATAGGACAAAACTTCGATGGTTCCTTGATAGGTATGAATGGATATATCCTTCAAGTAACGGGTGGTAGTGATAAAGAAGGATTTCCTATGAGAAGAGATCTTGATGGAATGATAAGAAAGAAGGCTTTGTTAACATCTGGACCTGGATACCGTCCAAAGGGCAGGGGAGTTAGAGAGAGAAAGATGATAAGAGGAAATAGAATTGGCGAGGACATAGTTCAGGTCAACGTAAGGGTAGTTGAGAAGAAGAGCGGTGCCAAATCAATAGAGGAAATACTTGGCATTAAGAAAGAAGAGGGAGCAGTGTCTGAAGAGAAGAAGACTGAAGAAAAGAAAGAGCCTGTTAAAAAGGAAGAACAAAAACCAAAGAAGGAAGATGAAAAGAAAGTTGAAGAAAAAGACAATTCAAAGAAGGAAGCGAAGTCGGGGAAATCTGCTCCTGAAAAGAAATGATTTTAATTCTTTTAAATATTAAAAATTTTAATTAATAGTGATAATTATGTCTAAGACTAAAACTTCAAGCAGTAAGGAGTTAGAAGCAGTGAACATAGGATTATTTGGGCATGTCGACCATGGGAAAACCACCATCGTTGAGGCGCTGACCGGCAAGTGGGCAGATGTTCACAGTGAAGAAATGAAGAGAGGTATAACCATAAGACTTGGTTATGCTGACGCAGTTGTTTACAGGTGTCCCAAATGCAAGAAACCTGCCTGTTATTCTACGTCCAAGAAATGTCCCGTTTGTTTTGGTGACACGGAACCTCAAAGAATTATATCATTTGTTGATGCTCCAGGTCATAATGCTCTCATGGCTACTGTTTTATCTGGTGCATCGCTGATCGATGGTGCCTTGCTCATAATAGCTGCCAACGAAAAGTGCCCGCAGCCTCAGACCGCGGAGCATCTGATGGCTCTACAAATAGTTGGAATAAAGCACATAGTTATAGTTCAGAACAAGATAGATATGGTGAGCAAGGAAGAAGTTCTGGAAAATTACAGGCAGATAAAGGAATTCGTCAAAGGGACCATAGCGGAAAACGCTCCCATAATACCCATTTCTGCCATTCAGAGGGTTAACATAGATGCCCTCCTTGAGGCAATCGAGAAGTACGTACCAACCCCAAAGAGGGATTTGAAGGCGGATCCCAAGATGTACATAGCAAGAAGTTTTGATGTCAACAAACCAGGTACACCCATAGATAAAATAGTTGGCGGAGTAATAGGGGGCTCTCTTGTAAAGGGAAAATTCAAAGTTGGTGATGAGATAGAGATACGGCCAGGGACCTTCATTGGTGGTGAGTTTAAGCCTTTAAAGACTAAAATAACATCTCTACATAAATTCGGCAAGAGTGTCAAGGAAGCAGGTCCAGGAGGGCTTGTAGGCGTTGGTACGAAGTTAGATCCTGCCTTAACCAAGAGTGACTTTTTGGCTGGTAATGTGGCTGGTTATGAGGGGAAATTACCTCCTGTGTGGAAGAGACTGTCTTTGGATGTAAAATTGTTTGAAAGAGCCATAGGTGATACTGAAATTAATCCAGTTTCAGAAATAAGCACGAATGAGACCTTAATGATAACATCTGGGACAGGGAGAACCGTCGGTTTAGTAACTTCTGGAAGAAAGAATGAAATAGATATTGAGCTAAAAGTACCAATATGCGCCGAAATCGGGGACAAGGTTGCCCTTTTCAGGCAGATATCTGGTAGATGGAGACTAATTGGATATGGTATAATAAAGAAGAACACCAAGAATTAAGTATTCATGTGGATATTTTTATTCTAATATCTCTATGTCATCTATTTTTCCATCACCATCTCTGTCCAACCCTCTTATAATCCTGTAAAAGTCCTTATTTTTGTTGTAGTCCTTAAGTATTTTTTCATAGTGCTGAGTAAGGGCAATTATGCATGTCTTGGTTGCTTCTCTGTGCGCTCCAGCAAAGATTATTATCTTCTTTGTTTCGTCCCATGGATTCGTTATCTTGGCTATGATCCCATCTGATTCACTTGTGTATTCCGTATCTCCAGAGCTTATTATCCATTCCCTCTTCCATTTGAAATTTACCTTCAATCTCTCATTCAAATCAGAGAATACCATGTTTGTCACGGGTCCTCCTATGAGTATCATGTTTCTCCTTTGGGCGTTCTCGGCCTTAACTTCTGTATCGAGCTTCACCACAAACCTTCTCTCGAGGGAGCAGAAATTTCCAAGAAATATGCCCAGTTGTGCCGCGAAGTGTCCATCTCTTGCTGCTGTTAGATATGGTCCATGGGGTACCGGAGAACCAACGACTATTGAACCATTGAAAACATCATCCTTAATGAATTCATATAAAAAGTCCTTAAGATGTGGCTCTATGCTCTTTGATTTCATCTTAACCTTTGTTTCACCACCGGGAAGTTCAAATCCGAATGCTTTCGATGTAGGTGCGAAGAACTTGCATATTGCTCCATGTCTGCTCTCTTCTCTAACAACTTCTATGAGCTCGGATTTCACCATCTTGTTTATGTGATAGTAAATCTTTTGTTCATGAATCTTCAGTTTTTTAGCCAGATCGTTAGGATACATGGGCTTTTCGTTCAGTGTCAGAAGTATCTTCCATGCCAACTCGCTTGATGCAGGAGCCAGTTCCTTGGGATGCTCAAAAATGCCAATATTTTTGGAATAATATTTTCCATCATTCCCCTTGAATAAAAGATTTTTCTTTTTCATATTATCACTTATTATTATGTACCATAAAGTATATAAATATTTTTATAATGGGTTAATTATATTTTTAATAAAATTTAAATAGTTATTTAATCTTGGTAT
>JAGGZI010000016.1 GCA_021162085.1 Candidatus Aenigmatarchaeota archaeon | reverse complement strand
TACCAGCAATGACATCAGGATTACCTAGTACATGCACAATAAAACTTAAGTTCAAACCACCAGAATACGTTCCAAAGGGAAGCATCCACACAATAAACGTGGACATCACTTCCTGCACTTCCTTATAGAATAGGTACTAGAAATTATCCCATTAGAATTTTTTTGCCCATGACTTCCCAGTATGTTATCTCATCGCCTTCTGATAATTTACCTTTCAAATCCTCTGGTATGGAACACTCAAAAGTTTCATAAGTTTCCATATCCATTAAGTGTACGGAATCCGGGGTAAGTGAAATAACCTGTGCATTCCTTTTGTCTATTATTGGCACGTCTATCGTTGCGGATGAGGGTTTTACTATTTCTCTTCTTTTACCATCTATTATTCCAATTGCCTCTACCCTTGACTTAGATGAGCCATGCTTCCCGGGTTTTGATGTTGATATCTTCACGACTTTACAGGGAACATCATCAATAATAACATATTTTCCAGGTTTGAGGTTCTTAACTTCTGTTTGTGTCTTCAAAAAATCACCTACTGACAAGTTTTATATCCTTTGCCTTGACAGTTTTTCTTCCAGCATGCCTTGCTGCTATAACAGCATCCTTTGCAAGGTCTTCAGCGATATCTTCAACTATATCTCTTAATTCCTCAACGGCTTCATCTGATATTCTTTCTACACCGGATTTCTTTGCAATTCTTTTCAAAGGAGCCAATGGTAAAGTTGCCATACTATCACCTCACTTGAATAGTTTTTGATTTCACATATTTAAATTTACTACATCAATTTCTTTGCAAGTTGTATAAGGTCTGGATTCTTTATAAGTATTTTTCCAAGTTTTAGTAACCTTTCTCCTCTTGAGAATTCTATTAGATCCTCACCCTTCAATACGTCTGCCAATTTATTTAATTCATCATCTGATAATTTTTCAACAACTTCTCTAAGTCTTTCCACCTTACGTAGATGTTTTCCCCTTTCTTTCCACCATAGTTTGTTGTATTTTTTCAGTATGGACATGTTATTCTTCTTTATTGCCCTGTATATGACCTCTCCTGCTATGTTTCCTGCTATGGTGGCTTCTTTCATTCCACCACCGTGTATCGGGTTAACCTGATGGGCAGCATCTCCTACCACAACCAATCCATCCATTACCATGTTCTCAAGGAATCCGCCCACGGGTATGCCACCAGAATTAACCTCAATTATGGACGACTCTGAGAATATCTTTGGATTCTCCTCTATGAATTTATCAAGATAATATCTTGCTGGTTTCTTTGACATGGCGATTCCTATACCAACATTTGCCACATCTTTCCCCTTTGGAAATATCCATACATACCCTCTTGGAGCTATCTCGTTACCCATGAATATTTCTATTTTTTTAGAGTCCTTCAATTTAAGGTTTGACATTTCATACTGGTATCCGGAATCTATATTTATCAGCTTATTGGTTGTGTTCAGACCTGCCTTTCTTGCCACGGTTGATTCAACTCCATCTGCAGCAACTACAACCTTAGACCTTATCTCATATTTTTTCCCTTCAAAATTTATCATAACCCCTCTTACAGAGTTTCCTTCTTTGATAACATCATAAACTTCAGTTTTTGATTGTACGTACGCGCCAGCCTTTGATGCTTGCATAGCGAGCCATTTATCAAATATCTTCCTTTCCATTATTGCTCCGGCATCCTTTCCAAAGTCCACCAACACGTTCTTTCCATTTGGTGCATACACTATTGCTCCATTGATCATCCTTGCAAAGCACTTCTTTGGAACTTTGCCGAATATGTCTTCTATTATTTTTATTGAGCCAATTGAGAGTCCTTCAGCACATCTCTTTTCAGAGCCAATGGATGGTCTCTTCTCGAATAAGGCAACTCTCAATCCTTTATCTGCCAATGTCTTTGCAGTCGAGGAGCCTCCTGGTCCTCCACCAACTACAACCACATCATACTCCTTATCTAGCACTCTTCCCACCTTTATTAACCTTAATTGCTCCAACAGGGCAGACCTTCTCGCATATTCCACACAGCGTACATTTATTTCTGTCTATCTTTATCCCATCATCTTTCAACTCAAGCGCAAGGAATGGACAGACACTTACACATGCACCGCATTTAAGGCACTTTTCTCTGTCAATAGTCCAACCCATAAAATCACTTAACTTTTAATAGTTTTTAAAACAATAAAAAGTTTTTCTATGGTATTAGTCTATTTCTGTCTCTTGGATACATGGTTGCTTCCCTTATGTTTTTGAGGTTGCACAATACCATCGTTAATCTCTCAAGTCCTATGCTCCATCCAGCATGAGGCGGAATTCCATACTTCAACGAGTTCAAGAAGAACTTGAATTGTTCTGGATCTAATCCCTTTGCCTTTAGATGTTTTATCAATATTTCTGGTCTGTGGACACGTTGCCCTCCGGATGATATTTCTATTCCTCCATAATCGGCATCAAATCCGTTACTCATCTTTTCATCCTTTGGCATTATGTAGAATGGCTTCAGTTCTATGGGCCACGAATGGATGAATATCAACATGTTCTTCCCGTAGATTTCTGCAAGTTTTTTCTCTGCCTCGGGATTTAGGTCTTCTCCATATTTAATGCTCAAGTTATTCTCATTTAAAATCTCTATGACCTCATCGTAACTTAGGTACTTTGTTTTTGGAACTTCCAATTCTGGATTTAATAGTTCTATCTCTTCTGTGCAATTTTTTAACACACTTTCAACGATATACTTCACCACATCTTCAAGATATTTCATTATGGAGAATTGATCCTCAAATGCAGCCTCTATATCCATCTGCCTTATCTCGTTTAGATGCTTTGGTGTGTCATGTTTTTCTGCCCTCCAGACAGGGACTATTGTGAAGACTCTTTCAAGGTTTGTTCCAGTTGCAAGCTCTTTGTACAACTCTGGACTTTGAGCGAGATAAGCATCCCTTTCAAAGTATTTTATCTTGAATAGTTCTGCCCCTCCCTCAGGTGCTGCTTCAATTATTTCTGGGGGCCAGAATTCTGTAAAGCCCCTTTTCCTGAAGAACTCCCTGAATGTCCTTGCTATCTCAGATTGCACTTTGAATATGGCATCTATTTTTGGATTCCTCAAGTCAAGAAATCTCCAATCCAGCCTTTTGTCAAGAGTTGTATTAACCTTGCCAGAGAAATCTATTGGAAGGGGAACCTCCGCCTTGCTTAAAATCTCCAATTTTTCTGGAACTATCTCAAGTCCTCCCGGAGCTTCCTCATTTAATTTTACCTTACCTTCAACTAAGATAACACTTTCCTTGGTTAGGTCCTTAACCCTTTTAAATATTTCATCTTCAACTTCTCCCCTCTTTACAATAATTTGAACTTTTCCTTCTCTATCTCTGAGGATTACGAAGTTAAGCTTTCCAAGTAGCCTTATTTCATCTACCCAACCAGCAAGCTTTACTTTTTTGCCTTCATCCTTTGGAATACCCTTAGTATAAATCCTTTCCATCACTCACACCAGGTTAAAGAAGAATACCCACGATATTATCCACATCAACAGGTATATCATACCACCATTGGAGAGCCACCATTTGGTGTTCTTTTTGAATTTCTTTCCTATGATTTCTCCTATCAAAACGAGTACAATTACTGCTATGAGAAATGATGTCTTCCAATCGAAGAATATCGAGATGGCGCCAACTATTATCCCAATTATGGAGAACGTCCAAAAACTTATGTTTTCTTCCTTCAATTAAACCACCAATTGAATAATAAGAAAATTTATTTAAATAAATGTTTTTAAATATAACTTATGAAACCAAGAAATCTCATCTTCGTTGTTCTAATGTTCTTAGTAATTTTCTCAACATACTCTCTCGCCATACAGATAATAGTCTGGATAGAGGGCAGTGTTGGCATAGGAATTAATGCTCCAAAAAAGCTAATAGTCCCACTTGGTGACAAGAATGGAACATGGATTACTGTCATGAACGTTGGTGATATAGACGATATAATAAGAATTGAGGGGAGTCTTGAGCCAAAGAATGACTGGATAAAATTTTCATTCAAGTGTGGGGAAACGGTTGGTCAATGTGATGATACTCCAAGCAGTGGAATACATACGGTTGACAACATGAGGCTGACACCAGAGATAAACACAACTCAATTTTACATAGAGGTTTATGGATATAGAACAACTTCTTCAATGTCTCAAACTCCAAAAATAGTTCTAACTGCATACTCTCTTACGAACTACACAAAGGATTCTGACCTGGCAGATATAGAAATAGATGTTGTGAACAAAAACAAGTCAGGAACCAAGGAGTTGCCTGGAATCTCTACCTATGGTGCTGCCATTTTAGTATCAATTGCCTCTATCGTCTTTTACGAAGTGGTCTAGCTTCTTCTGTTCTTTCTCTCCCAGGATTCTTTTTGAGGTTATCCAACTTTTTCTTATGAATTCTGGATATCCCTTATACTTGTCCAATATCCTCTTTAAAAACTTTATAGTTCTTTCATCAGACGGGTACCCAGCACCTATTTCCTCTCCCAACCTTTCTTCCAATGCCCTCACTGATTTATCCCTTACCACCTTCGCTAGAATGGATGCTGCTGAAACCACCGGATATTTTTTGTCGGCATAATTTTCTGAAATTACCTCTACGTTAAGGTTGCCTAATTTACCAAGAATTTCGTTCTTTATCTTTTCCGTGTTTGCCTCGGGCGAGTCCACAATAACTCTGTCCGGTCTCAAAGTCTTTATTATATCAACCATGTAATCAATTTCTATCCTGTTTAGATTTTTTTCGTTCCTTAACTCGTCTATCTTATGCGCTGTTATGTTCACAACAACAAAGTCAATGGCAAGGTCCTTTATCTTCTTTTCCAAGTATTCTCTTCTCTTACCATCAAGTTCCTTACTGTCTCTCACACCAAGCGCTCTCAGCTTGGGAATATCCTTCTCATAGAACATGGCACCGGCTATAACCAACGGACCTACGACAGCGCCTGCAGGTGAGATAATAACTCATCTTCACTCTCTGCCCGCCTCATCTATGCCAAGAACTTTCTTACTCACAAGACTATCACCTCTTTTTGGTTTTCTCTTAAAGACCAGTTTTTGTTTTTATCTCTCTTTACTAATTTAAGTTTCTCTAATTCTTCTAATTTTCATTATTGCGTTATGAAAAAACTTTATTAATTCTTTCGAATTATTTGTAAAAGTTAATTCATGGTTACTTTTTCTGTCACCTTCTGCTAACCAGAGACCTACACATTGAGCTATTTTTATCTCATCTATGCCAAGAACTTTTTTCATAACTATCACTCGTCCAAAGGGCTTTTTATGTTTATCATCTTTGGTGAAGAGATGTGTGTATAAATTAGTGTTGTTTCCGGACTTTTGTGTCCCAGCAATGCCTGAACCTGTGATATATCATATCCATTCTCAATTAAATGTGTTGCAAAACTATGTCTCAATGTGTGTGGATGAACCTTCTTATTTATTTTTGATAACTTGGACGCTTTTTTAATTATTTGTTGGATACTTCTCACGGAGTATTTTTTATTTCTGTTACTTTTGAACAACAAATCTTTTTCCCCAAGATTCTCCAACTCAATCAAATTCTTTATTTTTTCACCAACAACTTTAGACAAAATAATCAGCCTGTCTTTCCCGCCCTTACCATTTCTCACATAACCAAATCCCTTATCAAGTTCCAGATTATGTACTTTCATATTCAAAAGTTCGCTTACCCTTAAACCTGAGCTGTATAGAAACTCTATAATCAGTCTGTGTTTCCAATTTTTTATCGAATTTATCAACCTTCTAACTTCTTCTTTACTCAACACAGTAGGTAATTTTTTGGGCACCTTTGAATATTTTATATTCACCCACATTTTTCTGTTCAAAACCTCCTCAAAGAGAAACCTTATTGCCATGTAATAGGTATTCATAGTATTTCCAGACCTTCCTTTATCAGACAAATACTCCAAAAACAATCTAATGTCTTTCTTTGAAATCTTACCCAAATCTTTTTTACACCACTTCAAAAATCTGTTAATACAATAAACATAAGTTTTTTCCGTTCTAGGACTCAATCTTCTCCTTTTACAAACTTTTCTAACAGCCTTTTCCACATCCACGGGATAATAAGACATAAACTACTTATATAAAAATTCATATAAGTATTTTTTAGGAGTTTGCCAACAATCCAAATTAGCGGAATCATTAACCAAAATCAAAAACCTCAGACCTCAAAACCACCAAATTACCCATTTTTCGTTTAAAGTCTGTTAGTTTCAATTTTTGTTGGCTCGCTAAATAACGGAAGCC
>JAGGZI010000038.1 GCA_021162085.1 Candidatus Aenigmatarchaeota archaeon | reverse complement strand
GCAATCACAATCACACTGGGTATCATACCCATCGTTGTCGTTGTCGGTTATGAGAACATTGTAATAGCAGTTTTTACCACTGACGTAATAATCCCTATAAGTTCCTGAGTAGCAACCGTCCCTCTGGTCACAAGTTATCCTGTTTATACCGAAATAATCTGCTGTAGAATTAACATAGATGTCATCCCAGTGCATAGGACCCTCGAAATTACCTGCTTTATCACTAGCATACCATTCAAATTCATATTTGCCATCACATCCATGCCCGCTGTCTATTCCAAGTTGGCATAAGTCTATATTTTCGTTATTGTATGGCTTCCATTTAAATAAAAGATGCCATTGAGAATCCCAAAGTTTCCATATCCTATAATAAATTTTGTCAACACCAGAAGCACAACATTCAGATGTCCCATTAACAGCATCACTTGCCCGGAGAGTTATTGTAACCTGTGGTTCTATGTAGTAAAGTGTGTACAAACCTAAAACATTTTCCTTTGAAACATCGTTGTAATTGCTGAACTCCCAATGCGAGAATGGTGGTGTTGTATCATTGGAACAACTTATAGTAGTCGTCGTGGTTGAACTCGTGGTTGTTGTGGATGTGGTGGTTGTGGTTGAGGTAAGATAAGCTACACTTGAATAATCGTTGTAGCAAGAGGGTATTGAGATTTTTATATATCTAAAATCTCCGGGAACATTTTGTGTTGTGTTATAAACCTTCCACGAACCTGTTGTGCTTCCAGAACCAGGATTGTTCACATCAACTGTTCTAGTTGATGTAGAATAAAATTCCGTCCAAGTTGAGTTGTCAGGAGAATAATAGAAATGTGCTGTGTCATTACATCCATCATACAGTCCAGGTTTGTATTCCATATAAACTTTACCCGGAGAAAGAATCTGACCAAGATCATGGACATGATATTGTTGATAACAACAACAACAATCCGTTTTATTACAATGACCCAATGGATCATAACCAGAAGGGCCTGGATAGGAGTATCCAATGCCATTACCACAGACATCAGAAATTTCTGTGTTACCCATTGCAGGTAAGCCTGAGAATAAAAATATAGATAAACCAAGCAAGATTAAAATCATTATTTTTTTATTCAAATCCACACCCCCGACTCCAAAAATAAAATTTTTCATTTAAACTTGGTTATGAAAGTATTTATAGATGTAATAAGTTTGAGTTATATCCGTCTACTATCTAAGAAATCTTACTTCTTGGATTTTTTCTTGATTCTCTTCTTGCCAAAATAAAACCTTGACCCAAACAATCCAAAGAGTACTGCCAAACCAATCAGGCCGCCAGTTGGCGAAGATATGAATCTACCGGTTGGTGTCGTTGGCTCTGGGCTGAATGTAAATGATTCTTTTTGGCCATTCAGAACAAAGTTAATTTTATAATCTCCCAATCCATCGATATTGTAAGTTACCGGAAGAGGCTGGGTATCTCCAGACCCTATAACTCTCTCTTCAGTCACTAAATCTCCAATCTTTTCTCCATTCCTGTAAACTTCTCCCCTAACCTTGAAAGCTCTTGGTATGTTCATGTTGTTCTTTACAAACACATTTATTTGTAAATTCTTATGATTCAAAGGCTTCCCTGATTCTATGGATGTCATTTCACCGTTCATCTTTAGAGTTCCTTTCTTTAAAATATTGAAATCCACATCGTCGTATATTTCCTTCTTCCCAAGTGAAATTATTACTTTTGCCGTATATTTGCCAGGTTTCAATTTTGAATTATCAAACGATATCAAACGTGGCTCTAGTGTGTAAACTAACTTTCCGTCTCTTATGGGAATTTCCTCTAATTCTGTCTCAAAGCTGTATTTAAGAACGTCCAACTGCTTTACATCTATTTTTACCTTAGGCTTCAGTGTTTCATCCCCTTCGTTGAAAAATTCTATAGCAACAGGAGTCAGGCTGTTTTCCTCGCTGTCAGGAATTTTTATACTCTCCACATGGATGTTCATTCCCCTTTCTGAAAATCCCATAGCATCGGAATAAACACAAAAATCAAATCCTCTTTCAGCAAGGTTGAAATTCCCATTGTAGCATACCTTTGAATGAAGACCGCATACAACACTTCTCAGGCCATATTCTTTCATAACCTCTTTTCTGGACTCGCAATAAACATCTGGATGTAATTTTTCCATTGTCCTGTAAAGGGCTTCTATCTCGTAAATGTTCGACTGAATCCTATCCCTATGTGTATTTAAAATTGGACCAAGCTTATTGTTATAGAAGTCACTTATCTCGTCATCTGATAAACCCAATAATGATATCAATATATTATACTCATCTTGCGTTATTCCAACATCTTCACCTTTCCTATATCTTGCCAATCTGTCAAGAATATCTGCTATATCACTTGTCTCTAATCCTGTATCTTTGCTCCAAGTTCCTTGATTTTGAACTATGTAATTTTCTATACTTTCTAATTCTCCACTCCATTCAACACCATTTATCCATACCCTTACATTGCCATCTGTGTTTATGTTGCTGACAGAATCCACGTCTCCTGTTGTATCAATATCAATTGTCATGTTCACTTCTGCCAGAGCCGAGCTTGAAAAAAAACTGAGAATAAATAAGAATGAAACTAAAAAAATTGCAGCACCAAAAAACTTTTTCATTCTTGACACACCCACATATTTCCCATATATTTCATGTTTTTATTTTACAACTATATAATGATTACAAAACTTTAAATACTTTTATATTGCGAAAAAATTAAAAAATAAAAAAAGGTCTGGGCAAAGGGCCCATTTAAGTTTATTTTCCTGACATCCAAATTGGTGTACTACTCATTCCATTGTTAAATGTTACTGTACTTAATACTTTTCCACCACCGGGTAGAGTGTATTTGTAGTTCTGTAAATAGTTGTCACCACCTAAATCCTCTATGAAAGTTCCTGAACCGGTTGCCTCAGCTCCATTATATTCCCACCTGTTCAAAGATACACTTCCTCTTTTATCACCCCAATTTGGTCCAGAACTGAAAGAAGATGCGCCATATCTTATTTTTCCACTACCTTTTCCAGTCATGTAATAACCGAAATGATTATTGGCATTTGTTTTTGTTGTTTCATAGATTGCTGAAACTAACTGATATTTTCCAGAACCTTCTAAATGAGTGCCGTAACTGGCCCAATCGAAGTTTCCTTGAGGATAAGAACCACCACCGTTGTTTGCCTCTTTCCAGTTTGATTTTATATTAACATTAAAAGTTCCTGCACCATTCTTGTTGGTATCCACCATATTCATAATCTGTGCTTTACCGTATTTAGCATCGCCAGCTATCTTTGGACATTTATACTGTGTCATTCCCATTACATGACCCTTTCCTGTCCAGACTGCTTTCTGGCTTATCTTTGCAATCTCATGACCATACCATTGGTCTGTCCCAGTATTATCTACACCATACTGCATAGTTCCTGAAGCCATGGAACCCGTGAAGCTGTCAGACAAATCACCTGTACCGGTATTAATTGTCCAGCTGGTTGCCATTGCTGGACTTGCTATTATTGCCAATGTCAGTATTGAAATTATTCCTGCTAAAATTTTATTCATTTTTTTACCCCCTTTTCGCCTCTCGGCTTACTATTTTATGCCTGTCGGCAGTCATAATAAAAAGACTATTAAAACCTAAGAAATTCAAAGAACTATATGCCATTCTTTTCAACACCCAATTCATTATTGCACCCAAAAGTATTTATAGTTACTACTTGGAAGAAAATTTTCTTATATTATATATATAATAATATTGTGTGGTGGTTCTTTGGTTAGTGTGGAAAGAAAAGTTAATGAAGTTGTGAAAAAAATCAAAAGCCTGGAAATTCAGGGCGCACAGGAAATAACAATAGAAGGCTTGAAAATTCTAAAAGAGTTTGCCAGGGAAAAGGGATTTGGAGCTGAATTCACCAAAGCTGCTGACAAGATAATAAAGGCAAGACCCACCGGTGTCTCTGCCTACAACTGCATAGGATACGTTAAAAGACATCGTACATTGAAGGCCATTGATGCTATACTTAAATATTTACAAAAGGCTCAGGAATGGATTGCATACAACGGCTCAAAAATAATAAAAAATGGGGACGTGATAATGGTCCACTGCCACTCCTCAACAGTTTTAAATATTTTGAGAAGAGCAAAGATGGAAGAGCATAAAAAATTCAAGGTTATAGTCACTGAAACCAGACCAAAGATGCAGGGATTGAAAACCGCAAAAGAACTGGTAAAAATGGGAGTACCAATATATTATATAGTTGATTCTGCCGGGCCTTTTTTCATGTCAGTGTGTAATTTGGTTTTAGTTGGCTCTGATGCAATAAGGGCTGAAGGAATTTTAAACAAGATAGGAACCTATCCCTTGGCTCTGGCAGCAAGAGAAATTGGAGTTCCCTTCTATGTGGCTGCATCCAAGGACAAATTAGATTACGACATTGTATCAAAGATAGAGGACCGACCAGACAGAGAAATAGGAAATCCAGAAGAACTCGAAAAAACCGGTGGCGAGATAGAGAATCCTGCCTTCGACTTAACACCATGGAAACTGATAACAGCTGTAATAACAGAATCAGGACTGCTTGGAGAAAGAGAAATAAGAATATTACTGGACGAGGAATTTAAGATATAAATCCTTTAGTTGATTATTTTCTCATTTATGTCATTGTCTGTTGTAGTTACAACATTGAATGAAGATAAAAACATTGATAACCTTCTCAGGAGTTTTGAAAACCAGATTCTTGATGAAATAATAATTGTTGATGCGGGGAGCACCGATAAAACAAGGGATATTGTGAAACGACGTAAAGAAAAGGATGAAAGAATAGAGCTTTATGTGAAAAGAGGCACGAGAGGAGAATCAAGAAACTATGGGGTAGAAAAATCATCATCTGATTTTGTTGCATTTACTGATGGTGATTGTATAGTTGATGAGAAATGGAGTAAATCCCTATTAAAAAACTCCAATGAATATAAAATCATAGCAGGGAAGGTTATGAATATCGGTAACTCTCCGTGGAAAAACGTAAGTCACATCAGAACAGTTTTTGATGGAAATGAATTGAACTATGGCACGTGCAACTTGATGTATGAAAAAGAACTTTTCAACTCTTTGGGCGGATTTGACAGAAGGTTCATAACTGGAGAGGACATAGACTTAAACTTCAGAGCTGTCAAAAATGGACAAAAAATATTATATGAACCAGAGGCAATTGTATATAGCAAACCTCGAGATGATATTCTCAAATTTTTAAAACAATCCTTCTACTATGGATACGGAAGAAAGCAATTCTCAATAAAACATGGATATAAATTAAAGGAATATAACTCAAAAGATCTCATAAAAAATATGAAAAACGATTTCTGGGAATTCTTAAGATTTCCATTTGGAATTATTGGGTATCTGTCTTGTCATGAGCTATAACTATTTCTTGAAGCCGAAAAGCTTACTCAGGAAATCCATTATGCTTTCCAATAATCCTCGAGTTTCCTTTAATTCTCCCTTTATATTGTAACACTCGCCATCTGAGCAAAAATTACTCTTGCACTCGTAGTTGTTTAAGCATTTTTCACCATTTTCTTTTTGAACCTTGAAAGCGCCATCCAGATCACAGTACGATGGAATGGAATTTTCTACAACCCTTGTCCCATATTGCAGGCATTTATCCTTGTACCAGCAACCATTACATATTTTCTCTGCTCCTAACGTGGTTGTAGTTGTGGAAGGTATAGGCGGCTTAGGCTGTATCTTAACGACTACCTCCGTTGCCTGGCTTGGTTGCTCTTCTGTTGTTTCCTCTTCTTCTGCACCCTCACCGCCTCCTACGGTGGTTATAACCCTTGCTGAAGAGTAATCATTGTAGCAGTTAGGTATATAAATCTTGATGTATCTGAAATCTCCAGGAACTGCTAGAGTTTTTTTGTATATTGTTTTGGGGTGCCATGTCTCTTGGGTAACTGTCGCATTGTAAAATAAATTCCACTCCTTTCCATCCTCGGAATAATAAACAAACATTGGTGATGTGCATCCCTGCGCCCATCCTGGTTCGTATTCTATCTCTATTTCTGAACCTTCATTGAAAACTTTACCAAGGTCATGAACGTGACTGGTTAAATAGCAGCAACAACAATCCTTTACATAACCTTTCTCTCCTGGAGGCCATCCACACCTTTCAGCTGCACTCTCTGGTTCTGACCAGCCCTTGCCATTGTTGCATACGTCGTAGCCTGTTTCTGATGGTATGGTTG
Organism: Candidatus Aenigmatarchaeota archaeon; assembly: GCA_021162085.1. GTDB lineage: Archaea > Aenigmatarchaeota > Aenigmatarchaeia > PWEA01 > JAGHBM01 > JAGGZI01. The sequence continues at coordinate 8,327 of JAGGZI010000038.1, read as the reverse complement.
TGGTAGTTGTTCTTTTCTTTCCTATAAAAGCTAAATTGATTACAGGCGCACCAGTGGGACACCCTGAATTAATTAAATAATCCCCATTTTCCAAATTGAATTTCTGGTAAGGTCCTATCCTATCAGAGATGAATGTTTTATCATCATAACTAATTATTAATTTATGTGCCGTTGAGTAAGAACATGAAAGTTGTGTAGTATCTATAGTGTAATCAACTCCATTAAAAGTTATTTCAAAAATTTTCTTTTTTTCAAGGTCTAAATGGTACTTCTTTCCAGTTTCATAACTCTTTAAGCATTCTCCGACTACACATCCATAAGGACAATTATAATATTCATAGTTGTATTTTCCATTAACGCAATAACCCTCCTTTAATGTTTTATCATTAACACACCAATCATATGCTTCAGATTTTCCATTGTCATATATTATCTTTCCATTCTCATAGTAATCCTTACCCCCGTCGGAATCTGTACAAGATGAAAATGGGCCAACTTCCCTTTCGAACTCTATCCCTGGACAACCTACTACTCTCACGGTCAATTTAAAAGACGAATTTGGATATTCACAATTCAAATAGACATTCTTTTCTTCATTATCTATCCAAAGATATTCAAATTCTTTACAAAGTTTTCCATCTGCAAATATTTGTAGAGTATATTCTCCTAAAGGACCTCTATTGGTTAGGCCAACTACAATGTTACCTTCATCAGATTTTTTAACATTTTCAATTTCAAAATTAACTTTTTCGCAATCATCTTCCTCTTTAATACATGCCCCGTCTTTACAACCGTTTGGACAGCTATAAGCTTCAGAAGTTACTCTATCCAATGAACAGAAATATTCTGTTAACATCTCTGATTGATATACTGGATTTCCATTAGAATCTTGACAATAATCAGTATATTCGCCATAGACACTATCAGTTACAGTACCTTTAGTATAATAATCTTTACCGCCGTCGGAATCTGTACATGCCTCTTCTGGGATTGTTGTAGTGGTTGGTGCGTAGGAATAAGTATCATATGCAGATGGGCATTCCATTGACTGTACTTTTAATACGAAGGAATCTCCCGTATATTCACAATCTGTATTAATTTCTGCTATTTGTCCTGGAGATAATGTTTCATTGTAAAACCCACAGATTTCGTCATTGTAATATACTCCCATTCCTGTCACGTCCTCTGTTCCTATATTTCTCACGTAAACCATTATAGTTTCTCCTGTTTGAGGATTATCAGGAACTACATTATCTATTATTATTTCTGTACTTATGCAATTTGTTGCCAAAACATTCCCAGACAAAAAAGAAAAAACAGACAAAATAAAAATTGAAACTAACACAGCCGAAAAGATATTTTTATTTATCATGATTTAAATTGTTGGGTCTATTTATTTAAAAATAACGGTTTTGTTCGACTCGAGACTAAACATGTTCATTTTTCAGAGCCCTTGAATTTGTCATAAGCGAAGATTATGAGGCAGGATAAAATATAACTGAAAACTAGGATAAAAGGCAAAACCGTGACAAGCCCCCCTAACGCTACTTCTTCAATGGTTGGGCAGCCAATGGCTAAACATACTGCTGTATGTGTTGTTATCCAAAGAAACACATAAACAGATAACACAACAGACAAAATTACAAATAAAACAATCTTTCTCCAATCAGGTTTTAAAAATTCTTTGAGCATAATAACAACTCATTTTTTATAATTGATAACCTTGTCGTTTTTGTTTGGCACTTCCTCAAAATGGCCAAAATCTCCTGAATATTGAAAGTATTAAATTACTCATCACTTCAATGAAATTAGTTCTCTGTGGAGTTTCATGTGTTTCAACGATTGACGGCGATATCGACTGTGAAGATTCTTCAAAGACTGAATCATCGCTGAGCTTCTCAAGATCCCCCCCTATAATACAATCTCGTCACATACTCTCCATCCACTGGGATGAATTTTTCAATTTTGCTTCTTAATTGAGAGTTTATTCTTTTTGTTGAATCAACCTTCAATACATCATTCTCGTCCTTAACCGGATTTTTGGATATAACATAAACTTCTATATTTCCATAACCCGTGTTTAGGCTTGATATCTTTAAAGGATAGTATAGTTTTCTTGGCTTGAACTTAAATTCTAGTGGTGTGGCAATTCCATCCATGAGATTCCTTTCTTCGTCATAAAATTCTTGGAGGCGCTCTCTCATTGGAGAAATTTCTTTATATCTATCTTCAATAATTGTTTTTAATTGAGATTTTACACTATTATATCTCTCCCTCACATCACTCCAGGACATTTTAGATAACTCGCTTCTTACATTATCAAGCGACCCGAAATCATTTATTAGGTCGTTGCATGAACCCAAGTAAACCTCTTCATTCCCTCCGCTTCCATATAAGTATATTTTACTTGTATCTCCATGATAGGAGCAGTATATTGACAAAGACTTGGAATATTTGGCATAATTCATAACATTTCTCATTCTATCTTGAAGATTTTCGTCAAAGTCCAAAGCATACTGATTTTTCAAATTGTTGTACTCGTCCTTTGAAACGAAAAAGAAATCAACCCAGTTCCTTGATAGTGGAGTTTCGTAAGGAGTGTTTGATAGTATATATGTCGTTAATCTATGAGAAACTTCATCCACATCGTATGTTAAGAGTGTATTCACTATTCTATACGTATTCGTTCCTATGGGATTGTAAGACGGATCAACCTTTCCAAAACCAAAGTTCTTAAGGAAGTCGATAACATCGGCGTACTTGTTCCTTAAATCAATCTTGTTTGCAACAAAGTAAGAATCTCCATTTTTCACATAATATGATATAACTGATTCCGCGTTATCGGGAACTTTGTATCCATTTTGTTTTAGCCAGTTAATTAGATCATCTGCGCTATCTGCCCTTAAAATCGTAACATCGTAAACATCTATTTCTTTTGTTTCAAGAACTTCCACTCCCGTGGTGTCTTTTCCATAGGATTGTGGTCTTTCAACCTCGAAGTAATTAACCAAATCCTTAAAAATTGATATATTACTATCAGTCACATATGGTTTTGTATAGGATTGTATTGGAACTATCCAAGCAAAGTTTGCTATTTCCTCCGATTTCACTGCTGCGGAAAGTATCATAGTTTCTGTTTCCCCATCCCACGAAATAATTGCCTTTTGGTTTGGCTCATTTAAATGTAAAAACTCGTCCGAAGGATACCATCCATCAGCACGTACCAGGGACGCTGGCATAGTTAAAACTAAAAACAACAAAAATAATTTGCCAATTTTTCCTAAACCATCATTCATTAACATCACCCAAAAAACATTTGATTATTAAAAATAAAAAGTAATCGATTTTGTTCGGTTTTCTCCTAACAATTGGTTTTTATATTTTTGTTGCCATTATTGAATTATGGAAATTACGAAGAAAACCATAAAGGCGCTGGCGTCTGATACGCGCCTGGAGATCCTAAAGATTCTACTCAAGAGAAGGATGATGCCAACAGAGATATCCAGAACACTTGACTTGGCACCATCAACTATTAGTGAGCATTTGAAAAAATTGGAAGAAGCAGGATTAATAAAGAAAAGGGATACTGGTCACAAATGGATTTACTATGAAATTACAGAAAAAGGGAAAAATCTCGTTCATCCAAAAACTCCTGTTCAGTTCATATTGATATTGTCACTTGGTTTCTTGATGATGATTATTGGTGGAGTATATTCTTTTGTTGGAAAAATGGAGTACGCCGCAAGGGAAATGGCACCAACTATATCAAAGGGAACTGAAGGTACAAAAAATGTGGTGCAATACACAGGATCAAGAACAAACTGGATTGGAATAATAATTCTAGCCATAGGAATAATATTAATTGTAATTGGATTATATAAGATGCTGAAGAAGAAGTAAAGAAACTTTTTAAATCCTTGTTGATAAAAATAAAAATATGTCTTACATTGATTTGAAATATAAACCGTCAAAGGATGATTTGATTTGTTCTTTCAGAATAGAACCTGCTAAAGGATTGAGTGTAAAAAAGGTTGCAGAAGCGGTGGCAGCAGAAAGTTCTGTGGGAACATGGACCAATATCAAAACAATGAAGCCAAGAATTAGAAAAATGGCGGCAAAGGTTTTTGAAATAAAAGGCAACTGGGTAAAAATCGCGTATCCTTCTGTTCTTTTTGAATCAGGAAACATGCCTGAAATCATGAGTTCCATCGGCGGAAATATATTTGGAATGAGGGCTGTGAAGAACATTAGATTGGAAGATGTTGAATGGCCAGAAAAAATAAAGAAGAGCTTCAAGGGACCCAAGTTTGGAATATATGGAGTAAGAAAATTGCTTCATGTAAAGGACAGGCCACTGGTCGGGACAATAGTAAAGCCAAAGATAGGATTAAACGAAAGGGAACACGCCAAAGTTGCTTACCAGGCATGGATTGGTGGCTGCGATATAGTCAAGGATGATGAAAATCTGACCAGCCAAAGCTTCAACAATTTTGAGAAAAGAGTTGTAGAGACCCTGAAATTAAGGGATAAAGCCGAGAACAAAACTGGAGAAAGAAAGATGTACATGCCCAACGTTACTGCTGAAACCAGAGAGATGATTAAGAGGGCTAAGTTTGTGAAGAAGCAGGGTGGAGAATATGTTATGGTTGATATACTAACTGCAGGATGGTCCGGGTTGCAAACCCTTAGAGACGAGGGATTGAATCTGGTTATCCATGCTCATAGGGCAGGCCATGCTACCTTCACGAGAAACAAAAGACATGGTATCTCAATGCTGGTTGTTGCAGACATAGCAAGATTGATAGGTGTTGATCAACTCCACATAGGAACTGTGGTAGGAAAAATGGAGGGAGGAAAAGAAGAAGTTTATCACATAGAAGATGAGATCGAGAAGAGATTCATAAGAGAGAAGGGTCATTATTTGGAAGAAGACTGGGGTAAAATAAAACCTGTTTTTGCAGTCTGTTCGGGTGGATTGCATCCGGGACTTGTTCCAAAGTTGATGAAAATCATGGGTAAGAATATAATTATACAGGCTGGTGGAGGAATCCATGGTCATCCAAAAGGTACCCTGCTAGGGGCCATGGCAATGAGACATGCAGTTGATGCCTCTTTAAAAAATATTTCTCTGAAAGAGTATGCAAAAAGTCACAATGAGTTAAGAGAAGCCTTGAAAAAATGGAGTTAAACCTCAAGATATCTCTTGGCTTCTTTGTACATAACCATGCTGGCATAAAAAACAACTATTGGCCCTATAGATTTTAGAAGGACATAGAAAACGTAAACAAGTTGATTGACAACTACTATTTCTATACCAAAACCACTCAACCCATAGAATATTTCAACTCCCTGATTAAGAAATGCAAAAAGTAACAGGCCAATTACAAAATAATACCTGCCTCTGGGTTTTATGTTGCCCCTGTAATGCATCATGAAGATTTTCCAGTTTATCACAGCTGCAAGAATTAGAATGACTGAAGTCAACACATCTCCGAGCGTTAACGGGTCAAGATTCATACTATCAAGAAAACTTTAACTTTATTTAAATAAATAAATTTGCTAAGCCAAGATTTCATTCTCTTTTTTGTCCTCCTTTAAGGTCTTAACAACAGGTCCATGAGCCAATTCCATATCCCTTAGATAGTTCTCTATTGTGCTAGCTGGTATTCTCCCTGCTTCATAATAGTGTTTATCTCCATCGCTAAGAAATTTAATTTCATAGGCAATTATAGAATTATAATCGCGGTCATACAAACTTTCTACCAGCTTTGACTTATACTTGAATGCTACTCTGAACTCTGACTCGTTGTAGCCATCTTTGTTGAGTTTAAACCCCAAGACATTTAGAATTCCTGGAAATGCTCCAAGCATAGCAAGAGAATAAAGATGCCTGTATCCATCATTGCCATGCTCAAGAATGAATTCATCTATTTTATCAAATATTTCGTCAAACGGACTGGACATCTCCCAACCAAAATTTTATATACTCTTGTTAAATAATTAGTTTATCAAACTATTAAAGGTTATATCCATGCTAAAAGTTAAATTATTGTCGATGGACGCCGGGAGTCTATACATTGTTGTTCTTAATTCAAACACTCTGAAAAAAAATGCACTTCATTCCATGGATAGGATAGACGTCATCAAGGGCAAAAAAAGATTGACGTGTATAATCAACGTTGGAGAAAAAATAATTGGAGATGACGAAATAGGAGTATATGAAGATGTTGCTGAAAAACTAAATCTCAAAGATGGTGACTTTGTAGAGATAGAGCAGCAACTTCAACCAAGGAGCATAGCTTACATAAAAAAGAAGATAAGAGGAGAGCCACTTGACTATCCTGAAATGCTTGAAATTGTTAAAGATGCCATTAACAGAAACTTAACCCATGAAGAACTCGCCTCCTTTGTAACTGCATTGGAGATAAATGGGATGAGTTTGAATGAAGCTGAGTATATGACCATGTCAATGGTTAGAACTGGAAACACCTTAAAACTAAAAGATAAAATGGTATTCGACAAACACTCAATAGGAGGAATTCCTGGAAAGAAAGAAACTCTCCTCATAGTTCCCATTGTTGCTGCTGCTGGACTTAAAATACCCAAAACATCAAGCAGAGCGATAAGCTCTCCAGCAGGCACAGCAGATATAGTAGAAACCATAGCAAATGTTGAGTTCAGTATAAATGAGATAAAAAGAATTGTTAACAAAACGAATGGATGTATGGTTTGGGGTGGAGCCCTTGATCTGGCGCCAGCAGACGACATATTTGTAGAGATAGAGTACCCACTGAGAATAGACCCATTATTCTTATCATCCGTCATGAGCAAGAAGAAAGCAGTTGGCTCAAATCACGTTGTCATAGACATACCAACTGGGAGGGGCGCTAAAATAAAGAACTTCTTGGAGGCTCAAAAGCTTGCAAAAAAATTCATAGAAATTGGAAAAAGATTGGGAATGGAAGTCAGATGTGCCATCACTCATGGTGAGGAGCCAATAGGGAGAGCAATAGGACCTGCCCTAGAGGCAAGGGAAGCGCTAAGGACCCTTATGGGAAGGGGTCCAGACTCTCTAAAAGAAAAGGCAATTGGGTTGGCATCTGTCATATTTGATATGGCTGGAAAGAAAAATCCAAAGGAACTTGCAAAAAACATTTTGAAGTCTGGAAAGGCTGAGAGGAAGTTCAGACAGATAATAGGAGAGCAGGGAGGGAATCCAAAGATAAAACCGGGTGACATATTCATCGGAGATAAAACATTTGATATTAAATCTAAATTCACTGGAAAAGTCCTGTGGATAAGAAATGACCAGATAATAAAAATAGCAAGGATGCTCGGTTCCCCTAAGGATAAAGGAGCAGGCATATATTTACACAAGCTAAGGGGCGACATAGTTAAGAGGGGTGATGTATTGATGAAGCTCCATGCCGAGAATGAAAAAAGGCTTACTCGTGCCATAGAACTTTTAGAAAACATGGAGCCATTGATAGTAAGAAAGAACATATCTCGAGAGATGATTATAGATGTAATACCTTCTAAAACACATACATACAAGAGAGAATTCTACTTTGAAAGATAAAAAGAAAAAAAAAGAAAAAAGAGACATTATGGGTATCCAGGATATGCTGACAACCCATGCATTGCTGAGGCCACTGTCCACATCCAAGCACCCAACGCTATTGCCACTATTATTACTGGTATAAGCCATATTATCACAGCCCTTTCTGTTGTTACCTTATGTGCCTGTTTTAAAGCCAATGTCAATAGGTACAATGAATAAAGTCCTATCAGGAAGTTTATTGCTCCTCCTGCTACAGGTATCAATCCAATTATTCCAGTTATTATCATCAATGGCGCTGTATAGATTGCTATCAAATAACTCTGTGTTGTGTAAGAGCCCTTTCCACCGAATATCATTGCAAATATGTAGAGTACTCCTGACCATATGAGCCACATTATTACTGCTACAATTGGTGTCAATATCAATGATATCAAGAACGCTCCTATTCCTGCTGCTGCTCCAAATGTACTGAGTCCGAACATACTTCCTGCTACCGTCAGACCGGCAGCTGCTGCAAGCCCCACTATGAACCCCGTTATTATTCCTGCTATTCCTATATGCTTCACTCCTTCTCCTAAGTCAGCCTTTTTCTCCTGTTTCTTAAATGTCTCTGCTGGTTTTACTAACACATCTTTCCATAAGTTATAATTTATGTACATAATTAAACTGAGGTTAGATTGATTTATAAAGGTTTATGTGCTCTCGAACAACAAATTTATATTTAATGAAATAAAATTAAAAACATGGAATTTAAACTTCTCCCCGG